>NZ_JRVI01000162.1:0-4637 GCF_000783375.1 Sphingomonas sp. Ant20 | reverse complement strand
GGTGCGGGCGCCGCGACCTCGACCGGCTTCCGCGCGCACCCGGCGAGCAGGGCTGCGGTCACCGCAATCATCGCAAACTGACGCTTCATCGACTCAAGTCCTCGCTGTCTCCCGACCGAGACAGACCTGCCGCGATAAGGTTAACAGGGTATAAAACGCGTACGCGACTGCAACCCTAATGCGACGAACGGCACGATCGCAGCGTGTTAGGCCGGCGAAGGATCAGGCCGCGCGTGCCTCGAGCGCCGCCGCGGCCTGTGCCATCAGCTCGGCGATGATGTCCGCGACCGGCTCTTCCTTGGTGACCATGCCGACCGACTGGCCCGCCATCACCGACCCATGCTCGACATCGCCGTCGACCACCGCGCGGCGCAGCGCGCCCGCCCAGTAATGTTCGATCTGCAACTGCGCCTCGCCCATCGCCACGCGTCCCTCGTCGAGATGCCCCGCGACCTCGCGCTGCTTGGCCGAGAACAGCTCGCCCGCCGCATTCTTCAGCGCGCGCACTGGGATAACCGGCAGCCGCGCGTCGAGCTGGACGCTGGCGATCGCATCGCGCGCCGAAGCGCGGATGAACGCCTTCTTGAAATTGGCATGCGCGATCGATTCGGTCCCGCAGACGAACCGCGTGCCGAGCTGGACGCCCGCAGCACCCATGTCGAGATAGCCCGCAATCGCCTCGCCGCGACCGATCCCGCCCGCGACGAACACCGGTACCAGCTCGGCGATCTCGGGCAGCATCTCCTGCGCCAGCACGCTCGTCGACACCGGGCCGATATGCCCGCCGGCTTCCATCCCCTCGATCACCAGCGCATCGACGCCGCTGCGGATCAGCTTCTTGGCCAGCGCCAGCGTCGGCGCGAAACAGATGACCTTGGCGCCGCCCGCCTTGATCGCCTCGAGGCTGCCCTTGGACGGCAATCCGCCTGCCAGCACGACATGGCCGACCTTGTGCCGCGTGCACACCGCGATCAGTTCGACCAGGTCGGGATGCATCGTGATCAGGTTCACGCCGAACGGCTTGTCGGTCATCGCCTGGGTCGCGGCGATCTCGGCATCGAGCAACGCGGGCGTCATCGCCCCGCACGCGATCACCCCGAACCCGCCCGCATTCGAAATCGCGGAGACGAGGTTGCGCTCGCTCACCCAGGACATCGCCCCGCCAAGGATCGCGACCTCGGACCCGAGGAATGCGGCGCCGCGCGCCATGCGACGCTGAAGCCGGTCGCTGCCGATGGTCATTACAAAACTCCCCTTCGTGTCGAGCGAAGTCGAGAAACCCCGCGCAGTATCCGTGACATATTTCCCGACAATGCTCGAAACGAACGGACGGTGTCCGTCAAGCCGCATCCTCGGCGTCGAGCCCGTAAGCCGTGTGCAGCACACGCACCGCCAGCTCGGTATAATCCTCTTCGATCAGCACGCTGACCTTGATCTCCGACGTCGCGATCGCCTGGATGTTGATGCCGCGTTCGCCGAGCGTGGTGAACATCGTCGAGGCGACGCCCGCATGGCTGCGCATCCCGACGCCAACCACCGAGACCTTGGCGACGCGCGTGTCATGGACCAGGCTCGCGAAACCGATCGCGTCCTTCGCCTTGTCGAGCACGTCGAGCGTCCGCGCCAGATCCGCGGAGGGCACGGTGAACGTCACGTCGGTCGACCCGGTCGAATGCGCGACGTTCTGGACGATCATGTCGACGTTGATCCCGGCATCGGCGAGCGGCGCGAAGATCGCCGCGACCGATCCCGGGCGATCGCTGACTTGGGTCAGCGTGATCTTCGCCTCGTTCTTGTCATGCGCGATGCCGGTGATGAGCTGGCGTTCCATATCGTCGATTTCCTCTTCGCCCACGATCAGCGTGCCGCGGTGTCCGTCACTGGTATCGCCATCCTCGAACGAGGACAGCACGCGCACGCGCACATTCTCTTTCATTGCCAGGCCCACCGACCGCGTCTGCAGCACCTTGGCGCCGACGCTCGCGAGTTCCAGCATCTCCTCATACGTCACCTTGCCGAGCTTGCGCGCCCGCGGCACGATCCTCGGATCGGTCGTGTAGACGCCGTCGACATCGGTATAGATGTCGCAGCGATCGGCCTTCATCGCCGCCGCCATCGCGACCGCCGAGGTGTCCGATCCGCCGCGCCCCAGCGTGGTGACACGCTGGCCCTCCGCCACGCCCTGGAACCCCGGGATCACCGCGACGACGCCCTCCGCAAGGCTCGCATCGAGCGCGACCGTGTCGATCTCGCCGATCCGGGCCGAGCCATGCGCGTCGGACGTGTTGATCGGCAGCTGCCACCCCAGCCACGACCGCGCCTTGCAGCCCGCGGCCTGCAGCGCGATCGCGAGCAGCCCGCTCGTGATCTGCTCGCCCGCCGAGACGACGACGTCATATTCCTTCGCATCGTACAGCGACGACGCCTCGCGGCAGAAGCCGACCAGCCGGTCGGTCTCGCCCGCCATTGCGGAGACGACGACCGCGACCTCGTTGCCCGCATCGACCTCGCGCTTCACGCGCGCCGCGACGTTGCGGATACGTTCGATCCCAGCCATCGACGTCCCGCCGAATTTCATCACGATACGGGCCATGGGCAGCGTAAATCCCTTTGGGTCGAAGCGGCGGCCCTGATAGGTAGCGCGCATGATACTGGCAAGTGACCGCAACGAAAGCGCAACAATCGATCCCCGGGAGGCCGCGCATTTCGGCACGATGGCGGCCGACTGGTGGAACCCCAAGGGCTCGTCCGCGCCGCTCCACCAGCTCAATCCGCCCCGCCTGCGCTACATTCGCGACCGGGTCGACACGCACTGGCACGGCGACGGCACCGGCTTCACCCCGCTCGCCGGCCGGACCGCGCTCGACGTCGGCTGCGGCGCGGGGCTGCTCTGCGAACCGCTCGCGCGGCTCGGCGCCAGCGTGACCGGGATCGACGCCGCGCCCGAAAATATCGCCGCGGCAGAAATACATGCGGCGCAGAGCGGGCTCGCGATCGACTATCGCGCGGGCGGCGTCGAGGGGCTCGACGGCCAGTTCGACCTCGTCACCAGCCTCGAGGTGATCGAGCATGTCAGCGACCCTGCCGGCTTTGTCCGCGGCCTCGCGCGCGTGCTGGCCGACAATGGCCTGCTGATCCTGTCGACCCCCAACCGCACGCCCTTGTCGCGGCTCGCGATGATCACGATCGCGGAAGGCACCGGCCGCATCCCGCGCGGCACGCACGACTGGAACAAGTTCCTCACCCCCGAAGAACTGACCGCGCTGCTGCGCGACGCCGGTCTCCACGTCGTCCACACGCAAGGCCTCGGCTTCTCGCCGGCGACAGGCTTCACGCTCAGCGATTCGACCAGCCTCGACTATTTCCTGACCGCGGTAAAAGCCTGACCCTTGCCCCGCCCGGCACCAGCCCGGCGGGCACGACCAACCCAGTCGGCACGACCACCTTGGGTGGCGCTCCCACCCCGGTGCACGCTACCACCGCGGCAGGCACTACCACCCCAGCGGGTGCTACCATCTCAGCAGGTGCTACCACCCCGGCGAAGGCCGGGGCCCAGTTGGGAAAGCCTGAGTAACGGAACGCGACCCTCAGCCATGACCGTCCCCCAACTGGGCCCCGGCCTCCGCCGGGGTGGAACCGAATACTGGCGGGGTGGTGTCACATGACCAAGGGCACCCCCCACCCCTGTTCACCCGCGAAGCGGGTGCCCAGACTGGACACCCGCCTTCGCGGGTGAACATCCTTCTTCTAGGGGGGTTTAGCCGCGCTCTACATCGCGCTCGCCCTCCTCCGCCCCCGTCGACCATGACGAAAGCCAGTATGTCGCTGCGGCCGTCCTCACCGCGCACGGCCTGCTCCCCTATCGCGACTTCGCCTATCTCCAGACCCCGCTCCAGCCCTTCGTCCTCGCACCCATCGCCGTTCTAACCGGCGCCTGGACCTGGCCCGCGCTCCGCCTCACCAACGCGCTGCTCGGCCTCGCGAGCGTCGCGTTCGTCCACGCCGCCGCGCGCCGCACTGGTGCCGGCCCCACCACCGCACGCCTCTGCGCCGCATTGTTCGCGACCACAGACATCCTGCTCTTCAGCATCGGCACCGCGCGCAACGACGCGCTTCCTGCCGCCTGCCTCGCCGCTGCGCTCTGGCTGATCGTCCGCGAAGACCGGACCCGCGCCGGCGCGCTGACAATCGGCCTTCTGCTCGCCGCCGCGGTCGCCGCGAAGATCTCCTATGCCCTCCCCGCCGCCGCCTACGGCCTCTACGCGCTGGTCCATCCCCGCCACCGCGTCTGGCTGGTCGCGCTCGGCGCGGTCCCGATCGTCGCGTTCGTCGGCTGGACGTTCGCGGTGTCGCCCGAAGCTTCCTGTTCGGCACGCTGCATTTTCCCGCCCAGGCGCCCGCAGAATATTACGCGGCACGGCCCTGGAAGCTGTCGCTTGCCGCCAAGGCGCTCGATACGCTGAAGTTCCTTGCGCTCGGCGCCGCGCTGCCCGCCCTCGTCCTCGTCGCGCGCGCCGCGATCCGACGTCGTCGCGTCACCCTGCCGACCTGCTCGTCCTCGCCGGGCTGGTCGCCGCGCTGCTCCCGGTGCCGACCTGGCGGCAATATCTGCTGCCGATGCTGCCCCCGCTGTTCGT
>NZ_JRVI01000161.1:0-4595 GCF_000783375.1 Sphingomonas sp. Ant20 | reverse complement strand
CGCGATACCGCCGCCCAGGAGGCGGCGCTGGCTGCGACCCGGCTCGCGGATGCGAAGGCGGCACGCGCGAAGCTGGCGGCGGACAAGAAGATCGCCGACCGCAAGGCGATCGCCGACAAGAAGATTGCCGCCGAGAAGAAGGCCGCCGCCGAGAAGAAGGCGATCGCCGACAAGGCAGCGGCAGAAGAGAAGCGGATCGCGCGCGCCAACCCCGAACGCATCTGGGTCCAGGTGTCGACCGGCGCGACCGAGGGTGACCTGCCCAAGGCGTGGAAGGGTGTGAAGGCGAAGGCGCCGACGGTCGTCGGAACGCGCGGCGGCTGGACGGCGCCGTGGGGCGCAACGAACCGCGTGCTGGCGGGGCCGTTCAAGACCGCCGCGGAGGCGCGGACCTTCGTCAATGCGCTCGCCAAGGAGGGCGTCTCGACCTTCTCCTTCACCAGCGATGCCGGTCAGGTCGTCACGAAGTTGCCCGCCAAGTGAGCGCGCGTGCGCCCTGGGCTTCGGACCCGGCGCGAAGCAAAGGTCGGCTTCACGAGGAACAGAACGGGACCGTCCGCGGCCCGCGCGACGCGTTCCAGCGTGATCGCGACCGGATCATCCACTCGATCAGCTTTCGCCGGCTGCGCCACAAGACACAGGTCTTCATGGCGCCCGACGGCGATCATTTCCGCGTCAGGCTGACCCATAGTCTCGAGGTCGCGCAGATCGGCCGTGCGGTCGCGCGCACGCTCGCGCTCAACGAGGATCTGACGGAGGCGCTGTGCCTGGCGCATGACATCGGCCATCCGCCGTTCGGTCATGCCGGCGAGGATGCGCTCAAGATCGCGCTGACCGGGCAGGGCGGGTTCGACCATAATGGCCACACGCTGCGGACGCTCACCGAGATCGAGCGTCCCTATCCGCGCTGGAACGGGCTGAACCTGACCTGGGAAACGCTCGAAGGGCTGGCCAAGCATAATGGCCCCGTCCGCCATCCCGGCTGGGCGCTGCGCGTGGCGGACTCGGCCTTCGATCTTGCGCTGACGAGCTTCTCGTCGCTCGAGGCGCAGGTCGCGGCAATCGCCGACGACATCGCCTATGACAATCACGACATTGACGACGGGCTGCGCGCGGGATTGCTGACGCTCGACCAACTGATGGCGGTCCCGCTGATTGCGCGCGGCTGGGACGATACCTGCGCACGCTTCCCCGATGTCGAGCCGAAGCGGCTGATGGGTGAACTGGTGCGCTCGCAGATTGGCACGATGGCCAACGACCTGATCGCCGAGACACGCCGCCGGATTGCGGCAAGCGGTGTCACCAGCGTCGAGGACGTGCGCGACGCGGGTGAATGCCTGGTGGGGTTCTCCGACTCGATGCGCGAGGAAGAGCGCGATCTGAAGCGGTTCATGTACGCGAACCTGTATCATCATCCGCGCCAGATTGCCGCGGCGGATGCCGCATACGGGATCGTGACTGGGCTGTTCGCGATCTATCGCGACGATCCCGGCACGATCCCCGAGGAATGGCGCGACCGCCTGCCCGAGGCGGATCCGGATCGCAGCCGGCACATCGCCGACTTCATCGCCGGCATGACCGATCGCTATGCCATCTCGCGCTACCGCGAGCTGGTCGGGCCGATCGATCTGCCCGGAGGGGTTCTGAAGCCCGGCCGATTTCGCGGGATCAATGTCCACGCGAAATCGGCTGAGCCGCCAGTGTCTTAGCGTGCGACGGCGGCGATACCGCCGGCCGCGCCCGATGCTTCGGTCGTCGCGAAGGCGACCGGCACGCCGCCCGCCGTACCCGACACGCGGTCGCCGCGCACGATCAGGTGAAACGCCTGGCCCGACGGGAATCGGCGGCCGTTGATGACCTGGCGGCCGTTCTCGACGCTGCTGGTGTAGACATAGGTGCTGCCTTCATACTCGAAGGACTGCTTGGCTTCCTTGGCCATGCCGATCGTCGAGGTGAGGGCGGCCGCCGCGGCGGCGAGGACGTATACGGTCTTGCGCATGATATGTGCTCCGCAGTGAAGATCGTACCGGGCGCAATCGGGTGGTCACCCAGCTTTGATGCCCTGAAGATATTGCGGTGCAGCATAAGCAGCAATTGCAAAGGAGTCCGTCGCACTTGCACGGCGTGCACGGCAACCATTCGCCGCGATTGGCATAATCCTGCGACACTCCCGGGCTAGGACCAGACTGCAGGAGATGACGGATGACCCAGGCGAGCATCGCATTGAACCGGTTCGGAATTGGTGCGCGACCCGACGAGGTGGTCGGTAACGGCAGGGACTGGCTATCGGCGCAGATGCCGGCGTTTGCGATCCGCCCGCCGGCGATTGCCGCCGCCCCTGACAGCGCGCGTGTTGCCGCCGATCTTGCCAGCTATCAACAGGCGCAGCGCGCGGCTCGCGCGGCCGCACCGCCGCCGGATGCCATGCGCACCGCGTCGGCGACACCGCCGGTGCGCAGCGACGCGGTGCGGGCCGCACGGCAGGCGATGGGGAAGCAGGCGCGGGACGATTATGGCGCTGCGGTTGCCGCCCGCGCGATCGCCGCGCTCACCACGCAGACCCCGTTCGTCGAGCGGCTCGTGCATTTCTGGGCGAATCACTTTGCGGTGTCGGCCGACCGGCTGACGGTGGTCGGGCTGGCGGGGACGCTCGAGTTCGAGGCGATCCGGCCACATGTGCTGGGCCGGTTCGGCGACATGCTGGCGGCGGTCGAACGGCACCCGGCAATGCTGCTCTATCTCGACCAAGCGGTATCGGTCGGACCGAACAGCGCGCTCGGCATGCGGGTCGCGGCGCGGGGCGGGCGCAAGGTCGGGCTGAACGAAAACCTCGCGCGCGAGATCCTCGAACTGCACACGCTGGGGGTGCGCACCGGCTATGGTCAGGACGACGTCACCGAACTCGCGCGAGCGATGACGGGGTGGACGGTAGCGGGCCTCGGGCGTGGCGACGGACGGGATCAGGGCCCGGCGGGGCGGTTCCGGTTCGCGGCGGCGGTCCACGAACCTGGCGTGCGGACCGTGCTCGGCAAACGCTATGGCGAGGATGGCGAGGACCAGGCGCGGGCTGTTTTGCGCGACCTGGCGGTGAACCCGGCGACCGCGACGCATGTCGCGACCAAGCTTGCCCGGCATTTCGCCGGTGACGTGCCGCCGCCGGCGATGGTCGCGCGCTTGCGGGCCGCCTTCCTCGAGACGGGCGGCGACCTGCCGAGCGTGTACCGCGCGCTGATCGCATCGCCCGAGGCCTGGATCGAGACGCCGGTGAAATTTAATACGCCCTGGGAATGGTCGATCGCGGCGATGCGCGCGCTGGGCATGACGACCGTTCAGCCGGCGCGATCGCCGGCCTGCTGACTCAGCTCGGCCAGCCGGTGTGGAAGCCCGGACAGCCGGCCGGCTATGATGATATCGCCGCGAGTTGGGCGGGGCCGGATGCGGTGATGCGCCGGGTCGAGGCGGCGGAGCGGTTCGCGTCGCGCGCGGGCGGGGCGATCGATGCCCGCAGACTGGCGGCGACGCTGTTCCCCGGATCGGTGAGCGCCGCCACGACCGAGGCGCTGGCGCGCGCCGAAAGCCCCGGGCAGGCGCTCGCGCTGCTGCTCGTCGCACCCGAATCGATGCGGAGATAAGCCATGCTCGATCGTCGCCACGTCATCACTTCCGCCATGCTCGGCGGCCTCGCCGGCGCCTTTGCACCGCGCATGGCCTTTGCCCGCGCCGCCACCGCCAGGCGGTTCGTCTTCATCATCCAGCGTGGCGCGGCCGACGGGCTGGGGACGATCGGTGCGATCGGCGACCCGGCCTTCGCGGGCGCCGCGGCGATCTCGCCGCCGACGTCGCGTCGGGCACCAGGCTCGACGGCCTGTTCGCATTGCATCCCGCGCTGGCGACGACCGCTGGCCTCTATGCGCGCAAGGAGGCGGTGTTCGCGCATGCGATCGCGTCCCCCTATCGCGACCGATCGCATTCGATGGGCAGAACGTCCTCGAGACGGGCGGCGCCACCGCCTATCAGGTCAAGGACGGCTGGCTCAATCGCCTGCTCGACCTGCTGCCCGCGGACTCCGCGCGCGGCATCGCGGTCGCCGCGACCGTGCCGATGGCGCTGCGCGGCCGGCGGGAGGTCGCCTCCTATGCGCCGTCGAACCTGCCCGATGCGTCCGCGACCTGCTCCAGCGCGTCGCGATGCTGTATCAGGGCGACGCACAGCTCATGGCCTGTGGAGCGAGGCGATGGCGACGCGGAGCCTGACCAGCGATCTCGCGCAGGCGAACGGCCAGAATGCGGCGGCGACGGGTACGCTCGCCGCGCGCCTGATCGCGCCGGCGAACGGCGCCCGCATCGCGATGATCGAGACCGGCGGCTGGGACACGCATGCCGGCCAGCGCGGGCGCCTAGCCGCGCTGCTGAAGGGCCTCGATGCGATGATCGGCGCGTTGCAGACGGGGCTCGGTCCGCTTTGGGCGGAGACGATGGTCCTTGTCGCGACCGAGTTCGGGCGGACCGTCGCGGTCAACGGGACCGGCGGCACCGATCACGGGACGGGCGCGTCGGCGATGGTGCTGGGCGGCGTGGTCGCGGGCGGGCGCGTGA
>NZ_JRVI01000160.1:0-6960 GCF_000783375.1 Sphingomonas sp. Ant20 | reverse complement strand
CGCCGGGCTTGAGCGCGGCGACGATCGGCGGCGGGATGACGGGCGGGACGATCGGGATCGGGGCGACGAGCTCGGTCGCCTTCGACCGGAGATTGGCGGGTGATGCGGCACCTTCGGGCCGGTGGCTCTTCGCCGGGCGGGGCACGACTTTTTTCCAGCGGCGGCGGCGGGGGCGGCGGCCCGACCGCGAAGGTCTTGAGCGCGTCGGGGATCGCCGACGGGAGCTGACGCCGAGGCCGAGGATCAGCGCATAGCCCAGTGCTGCACACAGGGCAGCGGCGCCGGCGGCGGACAGGAGCCGGTCGCGCGGATGGGGTTGGACGCCGTACATGACTGATATCTGGGGAGGATGGCGCGGGGCGGCAAGCGTTCGGGCCGCGGCGCTGTCCGGGGGGTTGGTGGGTGGGGAGGAGGACGGGCAATATGGGTCCGTCTATCCTCCCCCTCCGTCAGGCTATGCCTGCCACCTCCCCCTGCCGGGGGAGGCTTTGCGGGTTAGAGCTTTTCGGTCAGTTCGGGGACGATCTTGAACAGATCGCCGACCAGGCCGATGTCCGCGACCTGGAAGATCGGCGCGTCCTCGTCCTTGTTGATCGCGATGATCGTCTTCGAATCCTTCATGCCCGCGAGGTGCTGGATCGCGCCCGAGATGCCGACTGCGACATAGACTTCGGGGGCGACGATCTTGCCCGTCTGGCCGACCTGATAGTCGTTCGGGGCATAGCCCGCATCGACCGCGGCGCGGCTTGCACCGACGCCCGCGCCCAGCTTGTCCGCGAGCGGATCGATCAGCGCGTGGAACTGGTCGCTCGAGGCCAGCGCACGGCCGCCCGAAACGATGACCTTCGCGCTGGTCAGTTCGGGACGCTCGTTCTTGGCGATCTCCGCGCCGGCAAAGGTCGACAGACCCTTGTCGCCGGTCGAGGCGACCGCCTCGATCTCGCCCGAGCCGCCTTCGGTGGCGGCCTTTTCGAACGCGGTGCCACGGACGGTGATGACCTTCTTCGCGTCCGACGACTGGACGGTGGCGATCGCGTTGCCCGCATAGATCGGGCGCGTGAACGTGTCGTCGCTCTCGACCGAGAGGATGTCGCTGATCTGCATGACGTCGAGCAGGGCTGCGACGCGCGGCGCGATATTCTTGCCGTGCGTGGTCGACGGCGCGACGAACGCGTCGTGATGCCCCATTAGCTCGACGATCAGTGGCGCGACGTTTTCGGCGAGCGCGTGCGCGAACGCCGCGTCATCGGCGACGTGCACCTTGCCGACGCCGGCGATCTTCGCAGCGGCGGCGGCGACGGCGTCGACCCCCTGCCCTGCGACCAGCAGATGGACTTCTCCGAGCTTGCTCGCGGCAGTGACCGCGGAAAGCGTGGCGTCCTTGACGACCTGACCGTCATGTTCGACCCAAACGAGCGTCTTCACTTTGCGACTCCCATCGTCTTGAGTTTGCCGACGAGCTCATCGACGTCAGCGACCTTGATCCCCGCCGAGCGCTTGGCGGGCTCGACGACCTTCAGCGTGGTCAGCCGCGGCGTCACGTCGACACCGAAGTCGGCCGGCGCCTTGGTCGCCATCGGCTTCGACTTGGCCTTCATGATGTTCGGCAGCGACGCATAGCGCGGCTCGTTGAGGCGAAGATCGGTGGTGATGATCGCGGGCAGCTTGAGCGTGTCCGTCTCCGCACCGCCATCAACTTCGCGCGTCACATGGACCGAGTCGTCGGCGATCTCGACCTTCGACGCGAACGTGCCCTGGCCCCAGTTGAGGAGGCCGGCGAGCATCTGCCCGGTCTGGTTGTTGTCGTCGTCGATCGCCTGCTTGCCGAGGATGACGAGGTCGGGCTGTTCTTCCTCGACGATCTTGGCGAGGATCTTGGCGACGCCCAATGGCTCGACCTTGGTCTCGCTGAGGACGAGGATCGCGCGGTCGGCGCCCATGGCGAGCGCGGTGCGCAGCGTTTCCTGGCTCTTCTGCTCGCCGATCGACACGACGACGATCTCGGTCACGCCCTTGTCCTTCAGGCGGATCGCTTCCTCGACCGCGATCTCGTCGAACGGGTTCATGCTCATCTTGACGTTCGCCAGATCGACGCCCGTTCCGTCCGCCTTCACGCGAGGCTTCACGTTGTAGTCAAGCACACGCTTGACCGGCACCAGCACCTTCATCGGGATTCCTTCCAAGGTGAATATGTTCGTTTCGCCCGCCGGTTACCGGCTGCGTTGGTGCGACAGATGGCGGTTTCGCGTCGTTTTCGCAAGTGCGGTACGGAAACATCGGATACCGTAGCGTCACGACGACCGCCCCGTCGGACCGGCTGCGATACCAACGAAAAAGGGCCCGGACGTTTCCGTCCGAGCCCCGTTTTTCGCGAAGTCAGTATGCGAGGCCGACAGCGTTTACGCCGCGACCTTCTGCACCTCTGCGACGATCTTCTTGGCGGCGTCGCCAAGGTCGTTCGCGGGGACGATTGCCAGGCCGGAGTTCGCGAGGATCTCCTTGCCCTTCTCGACATTCGTGCCCTCGAGGCGGACGACCAGCGGGACCGACAGGTTCACTTCCTTCGCCGCCGCGACGATGCCGTCGGCGATGATGTCGCACTTCATGATGCCGCCGAAGATGTTGACGAGGATGCCCTTCACGTTCGGATCCGCGAGGATGATCTTGAACGCCGCGGTCACCTTCTCCTTGTTGGCGCCGCCGCCGACGTCGAGGAAGTTGGCCGGGAACATGCCGTTGAGCTTGATGATGTCCATCGTCGCCATGGCGAGGCCGGCGCCGTTGACCATGCAGCCGATGTCGCCGTCGAGCTTGATATAGGCGAGGTCGTACTTCGACGCCTCGAGCTCGGCGGGATCTTCCTCGGTCTCGTCGCGCAGCTGCAGCAGGTCCTTGTGGCGGAACAGCGCGTTGCCGTCGAACGCGACCTTCGCGTCGAGCACCATCAGCTTGCCGTCGTTGGTCACCGCGAGCGGGTTGATCTCGATCTGCTCGGCATCGGTGCCCATGAACGCGTCATACAGCTTCGACGCGGTGTTCGCGGCCTGCTTGGCGAGATCGCCGGTCAGTTCGAGTGCTGCGGCAACGGCGCGGCCGTGATGCGGCATGAAGCCGGTCGCCTGGTCGATGTCGATCGACTGGATCTTCTCGGGCGTGTCATGCGCGACCGCCTCGATGTCCATGCCGCCTTCGGTTGAGGCCACCATCATCACCCGGCCGGTGGTGCGGTTGAGCGTCAGCGCGAGGTAGAATTCCTTGTCGATTTCGACGCCGTCGGTGACGTACAGGCGGTTGACCTGCTTGCCCGCGTCACCCGTCTGGATGGTGACGAGCGTGTTGCCGAGCATGTCGGTCGCGGCCGCGCGAACCTCGTCCTCGGTCTTGGCGAGGCGGACGCCGCCCTTGGCGTCGGGGCCGAGCTCGACGAACTTGCCCTTGCCGCGGCCGCCGGCGTGGATCTGCGCCTTCACGACATAGAGCGGTCCGGGGAGCTTCTTCGAGGCCTCGACGGCTTCCTCGACGGTCAGCGCCGCGAAACCGGCGGGGACGGGGACGCCGAACTTGGCCAGCAGTTCCTTGGCCTGGTATTCATGGATGTTCATCGGGAAGGCTCCACGCAATTTTTTAGGAAACTCGGGAATTGCCAGCGCGTAAAGCACAGGGCGCGCCGCAAATCCACCCTTAAGGCATTTGCACTTGCGTCTCGTTCGCAATAGAGCGAGGGGATCGCTGATTTTTGGCCATTTTAGGGATGCGCGCCGCAGCGGATCGAAACGCCTGCCGGATCACAAACATTTGCGGAAAAGTAACCCTTTTCGTGCCAGAGTTGAACCATGACAGACCCCGCCTACGACTCGCCTGAGACTCGGACCGGTGAAGAGCCCGGTGGAGAGTTGCGCCGGGCGTTGCGCAAATCCGTCAGGATGCGTGCGCACCTGCGCGACCGCGGCCAGACGCGGTTCGAGATCGAAGTGACCGACCTCTCACTGTCGGGGTTCCGGGCCGAGACCAGCTTCACGCTCTGGCCGGGGACGGTCGTGTGGCTGACATTGCCCGGCCTCGCCGCGCTCGAGGCGGTGGTCGCGTGGCGCGACAAGTTCAAATATGGCTGCGCCTTCGCCAAGCCGCTGCACCCCGCGGTGTTCGATCACATCGTGGCGCTGTCGCAGCGGTAACCCGGCGACCGCACCACGATCCGACAGCGGCGCGTCAGTCGAACAGGCTCGAGACGCTCGTTTCATCCGCGATCCGCTTGATCGCCTCGCCGAGCAGCGGAGCGATCTGCAGGTGGCGGATCTTGCCATGCGCGCCCTTGATCACGTCATGATTGCCGATTGAATCGGTGATGACGAGCTCGCGCAGCTCTGAGCCCTCGACCCGCGCGACCGCGCCGCCCGACAGCACGCCGTGCGTGACATAGGCGACGACGCCCTCGGCGCCTGCCTCCATCAGCGCGGCCGCCGCATTGCACAGCGTGCCCGCCGAATCGACGATGTCGTCGACCAGGATGCAGAAGCGGCCCTCGACCTCGCCGATGATGTTCATCACCTCCGATTCGCCGGCGCGCTCGCGACGCTTGTCGACGATCGCGAGCGGCGCGTTGTTGAGCCGCTTGGCGAGCACGCGCGCACGCACCACGCCGCCGACGTCGGGGGAGACGACCATCAGGTTCTTGCCCTTGAACCGCGCAAGGATATCCGCGGACATGACCGGCGCCGCATAGAGATTGTCGGTCGGGATATCGAAGAAGCCCTGGATCTGCCCGGCATGGAGATCGACCGAGAGGACGCGGTTGGCGCCCGCGACGGTGATGAGGTTGGCGACGAGCTTGGCCGAGATCGGCGTGCGCGGGCCGGGTTTCCGGTCCTGGCGGGCATAACCCATATAGGGGATGACCGCGGTGATGCGGCGTGCCGACGCGCGCTTCAGCGCGTCGATCATGATGAGCAATTCCATGAGGTTGTCGTTCGCCGGAAAGCCGGTCGACTGGATCACGAACACGTCCTCGCCGCGGACATTCTCGTTGATCTCGACGAACACTTCCTCGTCAGCGAAGCGGCGGACGCTGACATCGGTCAACGGAGTCTCGAGATAGGCGGCGATCTCCTGCGCCAGAGGCAGGTTCGAATTGCCGGTCATCAATTTCATCAAAATCGCTCCACGCCCTGTCGCACGCCCCTTAGTCCCGGTGTTTCAATGGGGAAAGGGGCGAAGGGGTTTGCCGGGGGGCGCCCCGCTTCGTACAGCGCAGGGCATGACCGTCATAACCCGTTTCGCCCCCTCGCCCACCGGCCGGCTGCACGTCGGCAACATCCGCACGGCGCTCCACAACTGGATGTTTGCGCGCGCGCAGGGCGGACGCTTCCTGCTGCGGATCGACGACACCGATGCGGCACGGAGCGAGGAGCGGTTCGTCGACGCGATCCGTAGCGATCTCGACTGGCTGGGGATGACGCCCGATGGCGAGGAACGCCAGTCGGCGCGGTTCGCGCTGTACGAGGGGCGGTTCGCGGCGCTGGTCGAAAGCGGCGATATCTATCCGGCGTATGAGAGCGCGCAGGAGCTCGACCTCAAGCGCAAGATTCAGGCGGGGCGCGGGTTGCCGCCGATCTATGATCGCGCGGCGCTGGCTCTCACCGACGCGCAGCGCGCGGTGTTCGAGCGCGACGGGGTGGCGCCGCACTGGCGATTCAAGCTCGATCACGACACGCCGATCGCGTGGACCGACCTGATCCGCGGCGAGCAGCATTTCGAGGCGCGGACGATGAGCGACCCGGTGATCCGGCGCGCGGACGGGTCGTGGCTGTACATGCTGCCGTCCGCGATCGACGATGCCGATATGGGCGTGACTCATGTCGTGCGCGGCGAGGATCATGTGTCGAACACCGCACTGCAGCTGCAGATGTTCGCAGCGCTCGGTGTGCCCGCGCCGCAGTTCGCGCACGAAGCGTTGCTGACCGGGGCGGAAGGGAAATTGTCCAAGCGGCTGGGCTCGCTCGGCGCGGATCATTTCCGCGAGGTAGGGATCGAGCCGCAGGCGGTGCGCGCGCTGCTCGCGCGGATCGGGACGAGCGATCCGGTCGAGCCGATCGCCGACGCTGCGCCGCTGATCGCGACGTTCGACTTCGCCCGGTTCGGCCGCGCGCCGGCGCGGTTCGACGAGGGCGAACTGGCGCAGCTGAATGCGCGGATCGTGCATGCGCTGCCCTTTGCCGACGTCGCCGACCGCCTGCCCGAGGGCATGAGCGAGGCCGCATGGGAGGCGGTACGTCCGAACCTAATGACGCTCGCCGATGCCGCCGACTGGTGGCAGGTGATCGAGGGGCCGGTCGCGGTCAAACCCGTCGGCGGGGACGAGGATGCGACGTATCTCGACCAGGCGCTGGCCGCGTCCGCGGCGATCGACTGGGCAAGTGACCCCTGGCATGCACTGACGAGCCGGTTGAAGGCGGAGACCGGGCGCAAGGGCAAGGCGCTGTTCCTGCCGCTGCGCCGCGCGCTGACCGGACGCGATCACGGGCCCGACATGGCCGCACTGCTGCCGCTGATCGGGCGCGAGCGGGCACTGGCGCGCCTCGCGGCGGCACGCGCCGGCTGAGGCTTGAACGAGCGGGCTGAAACCCCGCTGACCGCCCCTGATCCGACGGCGTGCAAAACGGTTCCGATCGCGCTTGCGCGGCGCATGTAATGATGTACCATTTCACGTGGCGGTATCGATCGCGCCGCCATCCTCGAGGAGATGCGAAGGAGACGGACGGATGTACGCGGACAGAATGAGCCGGACGGGCGGATTGAACCCCGGAAGCCTGGGCGTCGCGCTGGCGATCAACGGCGTGGTGATCGGGGCGTTGTTCTTTGCAGCACCGGAACTGGTGCCGTTCACGCCGCCCGACCCGCCACTCACAATCTATATCCCGCACACCCCGCCGCCGCCCACGCCGGTGCCGCCCGCCGATCCGC
>NZ_JRVI01000016.1:0-29864 GCF_000783375.1 Sphingomonas sp. Ant20 | reverse complement strand
GCGTGTCTGCGGCGGCGGCGGCGGGGGGCCGTCAGCATCGGCACGACAAGGACGGCGGTGGCCGTACCGATCCCGACCCACCCGAAGCGGTACACCATGCTCGCCTCCTAGCCGGGCTTGGCCCCCCGCGACAGTCGTTCGTGACGCATTTTCGCCACGTTTCGTCATGACATCGAAATACTCTGCCGGACAATCAGCGCGTTGCGCGGTGCATCGTCCGCGTCGGCAGCCGGCACTGGCGTCCGCGCGCGCGACGTGGCAGGTGCGGGACATGGCTGACAAACGTCCGACCGCCGCTGGCGGCTTCCTGATCGCGATGGGCATTCTTGGCGGCGCGGGGGTCGGATTTGCGATCGGCCAGGCCACGCTGGGTCTCCTGATCGGCACCGCGATCGGCGTCGCGGCCGCGCTGCTCGTCTGGATCCGCGACCGCCGCTAGTCGGGTTCGCGCATCTGCCAGACGACGCGGCCGACAATGTCGACCGAGCCGTCGGGCACCGGCGGCGCGGCAGGATTGTCGCTCGACACGCTGAGCGTCCCGTCCCGCAACGCGACCCGCTTGACCATCGTCAGGCCATCGACCCGGATGACGTGAAGGCGTCCGCGCGCGCCCGGCACCGTGGTCGCCATATCGACGATGATGTGATCGCCATCCTGCAGGCCGGGCTCCATCGATGTTCCCCGGACCCGGATGATCGCCGCCTGCCGTCGCGCAGCCCGAGCCGCCGCGCCAGCGCGGGGTCGATCACGTCGGTGCCCAGCAGCACCTCGTCATCGACCAGCGCGCCCGGCCCGGCCGACGCCTGGACCGCCAGGCGGGCGATCCGAAACCCGGTTCGCCTTTCGCTGCCCTTCGTTCCGCTCCCGCCGAGCACATGATCCTCGACGCCGAGATACTGCGCGAGCAGCCGGCGATCGTCCTCCGCCAACCGTCGTGGCGACCCGCGCTTCACATACTGCTGCAGATAGGCCGCGTTGCGTCCCAGCATCGCCGACAGGGCCGCCATACTGTCCCCGCGCGCAGCCGCAAGCCGTGCCAGCGCTGCTCGGGGATCGGGATCGGACATGGCGAGACCATAGCGCAGGAAAAATCCTAGACAAGTTGGATTTCAGGGAACAGATCGTGAACGGAGACGGGAATCACGAGGAGCAAACGATGTCCGTACTGGTCAAGATCAACCGATATCTGCGGCAGACCGACATGGGGGCGGCCACCTTCGGACGGCGTGCGGTGAATGATTCCCGGCTCGTCGCGGATCTCAGACGCGGTCGCCAGCCACGCGCGGGACTGGTCGCGCGGATCGAGGCGTTCATCGCGAACACGTCCGGGCGCGGCCGGTCGTGAGGATGGCCCCCCTGCGCGGCCCCGATGTCGCGACGCGGTTGATCCGCGCACTTCACGCCAGTGCCGCAGCATCGGGCACGGCATTCGAGCTGATCGAGACGGTTTCGCGCCCATGGGCGAGCGCGACCTTCTCGGGCGAGCAACATCATCTGGTCATCCTGGCGGATCCCATACCCGGTTTTCGATCCTGGCTTGCCGCCCTGCCCGATGCCGAGCTGCCGCTGCGGGGGCACATCCTCGCCGATCTCGCGATCGACGCAGTGGAGCTGGTCGGGTCGCGGCTGCGTGTCACCATCGCGGCGTTGACGCTGATCGACGCATAGCCATGCCTTGGGGCTGGACTTTCGGCCTTGGAAACACGAAGTCGGCGGCCAATGAAGGAGATGACGATGGCAGGCACCGGCGCCGGAATGGGCAAGTTCGAATGGGCGGATCCGTTCCTGCTCGACGACCAGCTGAGCGAAGACGAACGCATGATCCGCGATACCGCGCGCGCCTATGCCGAGGACAAGCTCGCGCCGCGGATCATCGACGCGTTCCAGCACGAACATACCGATCCCGCGATTTTCCGCGAGATGGGTGATCTCGGCCTGCTCGGACCGACTATCCCAGAGGAATATGGCGGCGTCGGCGCTCCTATGTCGCGTACGGCCTGGTCGCGCGCGAGGTCGAGCGGATCGACTCGGGTTATCGCTCGATGATGTCGGTCCAGTCGAGCCTGGTGATGTACCCGATCAATGCGTTCGGTTCCGAAGCACAGAAGCGCAAATATCTGCCGAAGCTCGCGACTGGCGAGTTCATTGGTTGCTTCGGACTGACCGAGCCCGATGCGGGGTCGGACCCCGGCGGCATGACGACGCGCGCGAAGAAGACCGCGAACGGCTATGTCATCTCGGGCGCCAAGACCTGGATCTCCAACTCGCCGATCGCGACGTGTTCGTGGTCTGGGCCAAGTCCGACGAGCATGGCGGTGGCATCCGCGGCTTCATCCTGGAACGCGGGATGAAGGGGCTCGAGACGCCCAAGATCGAGGGCAAGCTGTCGCTGCGGGCGTCGATCACCGGCATGATCCTGATGGACGAGGTCGAGGTCGGCGAGGACGCGTTGCTCCCCGACGTCCAGGGGCTGAAGGGGCCGTTCGGCTGTCTCAACCGCGCGCGCTACGGGATCTCGTGGGGTGCGCTCGGTGCCGCCGAATTCTGCTTCCACGCCGCGCGGCAATATGGCCTCGATCGCAACCAGTTCGGCACCCCGCTCGCCGGGCGGCAGCTCTATCAGAAGAAGCTCGCCGACATGGAGACCGAGATCGCGCTCGGGCTCCAGGCGTCACTGCGCGTCGGGCGGCTGATGGACGAGGGGCGGTTCGCGCCCGAGATGGTCTCGATCGTCAAGCGCAACAATGTCGGCAAGGCGCTCGACATCGCGCGGATGAGTCGGGACATGCACGGCGGCAACGGCATTTCGGGGGAATATCAGGTAATGCGTCACATGATGAACCTCGAGACGGTCAACACCTATGAGGGCGCACACGACGTCCACGCGCTGATCCTCGGCCGCGCGATCACGGGTATTGCAGCGTTCTAGTGATAGGCCACGTGCTTGCTTGCCACCCCGGCGAAGGCCGGGGCCCAGTTGGGGAACGCGCCTTGGCTGATGCTGCGTGTCGTTACTACAACCTTTCCAACTGGGCCCCGGCCTCCGCCGGGGTGGTGATTTAATCGTGGAAGGCAAACCTACACCCCTCGCCGGCCTAAAGGTCGTCGAACTCGCCCGCATCCTCGCCGGCCCCTGGGCTGGCCAGGTGCTCGCCGATCTCGGTGCCGACGTCACCAAGGTCGAGAGCCCCGCCGGCGACGACACCCGGACCTGGGGCCCGCCGTTCATCGACAACCCCGACGGCACCCGCGACGCGGCCTATTTCCACGCCGCCAACCGCGGCAAGCGCTCGGTCGTCGCGGACTTCACGACGCCCGAGGGACAGGCTGCGGTTCGTGCGCTGATCGCCGACGCCGATGTCGTGATCGAGAATTTCAAGGTCGGCGGGCTTGCCAGATACGGGCTCGACTATCCGACGCTCGCCGCAATCAATCCGCGGCTCGTCTATTGCTCGATCACCGGCTTCGGACAGGACGGACCCTACGCACCGCGCGCGGGCTATGACTTCATCGTCCAGGGCATGAGCGGGATCATAGATCTCACCGGCGAGCCCGATGGGGCGCCGCAGAAGATCGGGGTCGCGTTCGCCGACATCATGACCGGGCTGTATTCGGTGATCGCGATCCAGGCGGCGCTCGCGATGCGCGAGCGGACCGGTCGGGGGCAGCAGATCGACATGGCGCTGCTCGACACGATGACCGGCGTCCTCGCCAATCAGGCGATGAACTGGTTCGCGAGCGGCGTCTCGCCGACGCGGGTCGGCAACGCCCACATGAACGTATGCCCCTATGCCGTATTCCCGACCAGCGACGGGTGGTTCATCCTCGCGGTCGGCAATGACGGGCAGTTCCGGCGGTTCTGCGATGCGATGGGCTTACCTGAAATGCGCGACGATCCGCGGTTCGCGACCAATGCCGGGCGGCTCGCCTTCAAGGACATCTTGTTTGCAGGGATCGAGGCGGCGACCTCGCTGGTGCCTAAACTCGAGCTGCTCGCGCGGCTGGAGGCGGTCGGTGTCCCCGCCGGGCCGATCAACACCGTCGCGCAGGCATTCGACGATCCACAGGTGATCGCGCGCGGCATGGCGATCGACGTCGTGCGTCCGGATGGATCGACCGTCCCGGGTCTCCGCACGCCGATCCGCTTCTCGGATGCCGATCTCGCGACCGGGCGCGCGGCACCAATGCTACCAAAACACCCGTCATCCTGACGAAAGTCAGGATCCAGAGCCACGGACGGTAGCGGTCGTGGCTCTGGATCCTGGGTCTAGCCCAGGATGACGACGGGGGATTAGGCGACGGCCGTCACCGGCTTGCGCGCATACACCCCGTACGCAAGGATCAGCGCGTAGCAGATCGCCGGGAGCAGCAACGCGAAGTGCAGGCTGCCCGACGAGTCCGCGAGCACGCCCGTGAAATAGGGAATGATCGCGCCGCCGACGATCGCCGTGGCGATCACGCCCGACCCCTCGGCCGCACGCTTGCCAAGGCCTTCAGATGCCAAGGCGAAGATCGTCGGGAACATCACCGAATTCATGAGCCCGATCGACAGCAAGGCCCAACCCGACACGGCACCCTCGGTATTCGCCGAGATCAGGATCAGCGCCAGCGTCCCGGTCGCGACACCGGCCAGAACCTTGCCTGGCGACACCTTGTTGAGGACATAGGCCCCGATGAACCGCCCGATCAGCGCGCCGCCCCAGTAGAAGGGCACGTGCTGACCGGCAGCGACATCGCTCAGGCCCATCACGCTCGGCTGCATCAGGTAGTTGACGATCAGCGAGCCGACCGCGACCTCGGCGCCGACATAAAGGAAGATGCACGCCGTCCCCATCGCGAAGCGCGGGCGCTTGAGCAGCGTGAAGGCGTGGAGGATGCTGCCCGTCTGCTCCTGCTCCTCGTTCAGCCGGTTCCGCCGCGTCCAGACGACGGCGGCGACGATCAGCAGCGCGATCGCGAGGCCGATATAGGTGTGCACGACGGTCCGCGACGATTCGGTCCGGTAGGCGTCAAGCGCGGCGCCGGTCAGCGTCGAGGAATCCACCGTCGCGAGACCACCAAGGATGACCGCGGAACCGACATAAGGGAAGATCGTCGTGCCGAGCGAGTTGAACGCCTGCGCGAAGGTCAGCCGGCTCGATGCCGATTTCGGCGCGCCGAGCGCCGAGATCAGCGGGTTGGCGACGACCTGAACGACCGTGATGCCCGCGCCCAGCACGAAAAGCGCGAACAGGAACATCTCGAAGCTGGCCTTGCCCGCCGCCGGGATGAACAACAGGCACCCGACGGTCATCGTCACCAGCCCGATCGAGGCGGTGCGCATATAACCGGCCTTGCGCACGATCGCCGCGGCAGGAATCGAGAACAGCGCATAGGCGAGGAAGAAGGCCGACTGGACCAGCATCGCGGTCGCATGGTCGAGCGTGAACAGCTCCTTCATCTTCGGAATGATGATGTCGTTCAGCGAGGTGATGCCACCGAAGATGAAGAACAGGGCGAAGACGAAGACGCGCAGGTCGGGGGCGTCGTAACCGTGATTGGCATCGCCCTCTGCGGCGGCGCCTCCCGCGGCGGCGGTGTGATGGGTGTCGACATGCATGATAAATTGCGCCCTCTCGCGGTCTTGTTGGGCGGCGGCATAAGCCGGGGCGACCGCGCGTGGCAATGGTTAGAGGCGCGTTCGCGTCCGGCCGCGGCGTGGCACCCGTCGATTGCCGCGCTTTCGGGCATCGGGTATGCCGTTTGCAAACGCGACAAGGGAGAGCATGAGATGGCGACCGCAGCGCTGCGCAATTCGACGGTTTCACCCGCGGAATGGGAGGCCCGCCAACAGCTTGCCGCCTGCTACCGGGTCTTCGACATGCTCGGCTGGTCCGAGATGATCTACAACCACATCACGTTGAAGATCCCCGGCGAGGACGGCGCGTTCCTGATCAACCCGTTCGGGCTGCATTTCAGCGAGGTGACTGCGTCGAGCCTCGTCAAGATCGACATCGACGGCAACAAGCTCGACCAGAACCCCTATCCGGTCAATCTCGCGGGCTTCACGCAGCACGCGCTGTTCCACAAGCACCTGCCCGACGCGCATTGCATCATGCACACGCACACCACCGCGGGCATGGCGGTCAGCGCGGTCGAGGGCGGGCTTCAGCCGACCAATTTCTATGCGTGCAACTTCATCGGCCAGATCGCCTATCATGATTTCGAGGGCGTCACCGTCCGGTCGGAAGAGGGCGAACGGCTGATCGAGCATCTCGGCGACAAGCGCGTGATGCTGCTGCGCAATCACGGCATCCTGGTCATGGGCCGGACGCTGCCCGAGGCGTTCATCAAGCACTGGTCGCTGCAGCGCGCCTGCGAGATCCAGGTCGCGACGGCGTCGATGGGCACGCCGATCCTGATCCCCGACGATGTCGTCAAGGTCCACCAGCGCGATCTCGGCAAGGTCTCGCTGCCCGGTGGCGCGGGCAAGGCGGATTTCGAGGCGATGGTTCGGCTGGTTGACAAGCGTGACACGAGCTGGCGGCAATAGCCCCCTCCCCTCCGCCCAGGGGATCGGCTAGCGCGCGGGGATGACCCGCTTCACCGTCAACAACCAGGCGATCGAATATCGGCTCGATCCCGCGACGCCGCTGCTCTGGGCGCTGCGCGACGCGTCGAACCTGACGGGGACCAAATATGGCTGCGGCACCGGCCATTGCGGCGCCTGCACGGTCGATATCGACGGTCGTGCGGTGCGCAGCTGCCGTGTGCCGATCGGGTCGATCGAGGGGCGCTACGTCACCACGATCGAGGGGCTGTCGCACGAACGCAACCACCCGCTGCAGCTCGCCTTCATCGCCGAAGCGGTGCCGCAATGCGGCTTCTGCATCCCCGGCATGATCATGGCCGCCGCCGCGCTGCTGAAACGCGATGCAAACCCGAGCGAAGCGCTGATCCGCGAACAGATCACCAATCTGTGCCGCTGCGGCGTCTATCCGCGCGTCGTCGAGGCGATCCAGCGCGCGGGCCGCGCGACCCGGGGTGAGGAGGTCCTGCCCGCTGGCCCGCGCCCCGGGATCGACCCGGCGGATTCCGCACGGCTCGTTCCCGCGCTCGTCCCGCCGCCCGCGCGCTAAGCCGCACGCGCACGAATCCTGTCGGATCGCTGACCAAGCCATTCAGCGTCGCCTCACGCCCGTAAGGTAGAAGGGGTGCACCATAGGAGCCGGCTCGTGCGCCGGCAGTCGAGGACGACGGCAATGACGCGGAGTTTCCTGAAGATCTTGCTCGTGGCATCCGCACTGGTGCCGGTTGCCGCACAGGCGCAGCGGTTCGGTGCCGAGGCGCCGGGGAATGGCGAGATGCGCGGTGATTGGAGCGATCGCGGCGATCGGGGCGATCGTCCGCAACGTGCGGACCAGGGCACGGTCGTGCAGGGCCAGGCACGCGGTGACGGTGGCTATGGGCGTAACGGCCGCCCGGACGCGCCCCGCCAGGACTGGAATGCACGTGTGGGGTCGGACCGGCAGGCCGACCAGGTTCGCGAGAACTGGGTCCGCGGCAATGCGCAGCGCGATGCCGCCCGCCAGGACGCCGAAACGACCGCCGCGGTCAGCCCGATCGCGCGCGCTTTGACGGCCGCCCAGGCGAGGACCGCGGCTATCGTGACGTTCCACGCGGGCGCGACGACCTCCGCGGCCGCCCGGATGGGCGTGGACGCGACGACTGGCGCGGCCGTGACGGCGATCGGGACCGCGGCGGCTATCGCAGCGGCCAGCATTTTGGCGGCTACGGCACCGTCCAGGGCTATGGCCGCGGCGGATACGGCCAGCGCGGCGCATGGAACCGCGGCTGGCGCAGCGACAATCGCTATGGCTGGAGCGACTATCGCGCGAGCAACCGCGGCGCCTACCGCCTGCCGCGCTATTATGCGCCGAACGGATGGGGCTCGGGCTATCGCCGCTTCGGCATCGGCTTTTCGCTGAACAGCATCCTGTACAACCAGAATTACTGGATCCAGGATCCCTACACCTATCGCCTGCCCGAGGCCTATGGGCCGTATCGCTGGGTCCGCTATTACAACGACGCGTTGCTCGTCGATCTCGACAGCGGGCGGGTCGTCGACACGGTCTACGACATCTTCTGGTAGGCGCATCGCGGCACGACGAGCGACCGCGCCCGTCGTGCCGCACGCGTTCGCCCCCTTGCGTTTCGCGGACGGCTGCGCAAATTCGGATCCATGGGTTTATTCACCAAAGCCAAGCCGCAGGATCCGATGGCGCCGACGCGGCAGGCGGCGGGCGCCAGCGTCGCCGCGCGGCTCGACGCCAATCCGAAGGTCCAGCGGATCGCGATCGACGGCGTGCAATTCTATCACCACGCCAATTTCCTCGACGCCGCAACCTGTCGCGCGCTCATCGCGCTGATTGATTCGAAGCGGCGACCGTCGACGCTGCTGTCCGACCGCCCGAACAGCAGTTTCCGCACGTCGGAGAGCTGCGACATGGATCGCTGGTCCCCCGATGTGCAACCCACCGACGAGGCGATCGCCGCGCTGCTCGGCATTGACCTGCCGCATGGCGAAACGATGCAGGGGCAGCGTTACGCCCCCGGCCAGCAATTTCGCGCGCATCACGATTATTTCCATGCGAGCGAAAGCTATTGGGACAAGATGCAGGAACAGGGCGGCCAGCGCACCTGGACCGCGATGGTCTATCTGAACGACGTGCCCGAGGGTGGCGCCACGTGGTTCCCGCAGGCGGGCGTCAAGGTCGCGCCCAAGCGCGGGCTGCTGCTCGCGTGGAACAACATGAGCCCCGACGGCAGCCCCAATGGCCTGACGCTCCACGAAGGCATGCCGGTGGTTGAGGGCGTCAAATACATCGTCACGAAATGGTTTCGCGAACGCCCTGGATCAAGTGACGCCCCCCCCGCCGGGGGAGGGTGGCCTGGCCGCGTCGGTGAACCCGCTCGACAATCCCCCCGCAGCCACTACCTCCGGCGCATGACAGTTCTCGGCGTAACCTCCTCGATCCTCGGCCAGCCCTGGCGCTGGCGCTCGCTCGCCGCAGACGCGCGCGACGGGTTTGGCGGCGACGATCTGGTGACCCAGCTCCTTCTCGCACGCGGCTGCCCGCGCGAGGCGCTCGACGCGCACCGCACGCCGTCGATCCGCGCGTCATGCCCGACCCGTCGATCTTCCGCGACATGGACCGCGCAGCCGATCGGCTCGCCGATGCGGTGCAGGCGGGCGAACAGGTCGCGATCTTCGGCGATTACGACGTCGACGGCGCGACTTCCGCCGCGCTGATGATCCTCGTGCTGCGCGATCTGGGGATCGAGGCGCGCGCCTATATCCCCGACCGCCTGCTCGAAGGCTATGGCCCGTCGGGCGAGGCCATGGTCCGGCTCGCGGGCGAAGGCGCCTCGCTGATCGTCACCGTCGACTGCGGCGCGCAGGCGTTCGACGCGCTCGATGCCGCGCGCGATGCGAAGGTCGATGTGATCGTGATCGATCACCACAAATGCTCGACTGCGCTCCCGCACGCATTGGCACTCGTCAATCCCAACCGGCTCGACGAGGATGAGGGCGCCGCACACGGCCATCTCGCTGCGGTCGGCATGTGCTTCCTCGCCGCCGCCGCGCTCGTCCGCACGCTGCGCACGCGTGGCTTCTTTGAGAACCGCGCCGAGCCCAAGCTCATCGACCTGCTCGACATCGTCGCGCTCGGCACGGTCGCCGACGTCGCGCAGTTGCGCGGGCTCAACCGTGCGTTCGTCGCACAGGGGCTGAAGGTCATGGGCGCGCGCCGCAACATCGGCGTCGCGGCGTTGATCGCGGCGTCGCGACTGACGCGCAACCCGACCTGCACCGATCTCGGCTTCGCGCTCGGCCCGCGGATCAACGCCGGCGGGCGCATCGGCCGCGCCGATCTCGGCGTCCGCCTGCTGACCACGCAGGACCCCGACGAGGCGCGCGGGATCGCCGAGGAGCTCGACCGTCTCAACGAGGAACGCCGCGCGATCGAGACCGCGGTGCAGGAGGCCGCCGACCTGCTCGCCAGCCGCGAGCGCAGCGTCTCGGTCGTCGCCGGACAGGGCTGGCATCCCGGCGTCATCGGCATCGTCGCAGGCCGGCTGAAGGAAAAGCTCGGTCGGCCCGCGATCGTCATCGCGATCGACGAACACGGCATCGGCAAGGGATCGGGCCGGTCGATCCCGGGCGTGGACCTCGGCGCGGCGGTGATGGCGGCGCGTGAGCAGGGCCTGCTCGTTTCAGGGGGCGGCCACGCGATGGCGGCCGGACTGACGATTGCCGAAGCGGCGATCCCGGCTTTCGCCGACTTCCTCGAGGACCGGCTCGCCGCAGCGGTCTCGCAGTCCAATGACGGCCGTGCGCTTTTGCTCGATGCGGTCCTGGCCGCGGGCGGGGTCAATCCTGCGCTGGTCGAGTCGATGGACGCAGGGGGACCTTATGGGATGGGCTGGCCCGCACCGCGCGTCGCGATGGGGCCGGTCCGCGTGATCAAGGCGGATGTGGTGGGCAATGGCCATGTCCGCACGATCGTCGCGGGCGACGACGGCCGCAGCGTCAAGGCGATGGCGTTCCGCGCCGCCGAGACGCCGCTCGGTCAGGCGCTGCTCGGCGCGGCCCCGCACCGCAAGCTCTGGCTCGCCGGTCGCGCCAAGATCGACGACTGGGCATCGCGCCCCGCAGCAGAATTGCACGTCGAAGATGCCGCTTGGGCCGATTGAAGGGTTGACGGGCCAGCCACTTGGCCTTAGGCGCCTCCAACCACGCAGGCCCCTTCGTCTAGCGGTTAGGACGCGGCCCTTTCACGGCTGAAGCACGGGTTCGATTCCCGTAGGGGTCACCATCTCATCGCCAAGCGGTTGAGATTGGCGAAATTCAATAGAATCAACGCCTCGCGAGGCGCCCAGTGCTACAGATGGCGTCGCATACTGCATTCCATCGAGCGCGGCAGATCGCGTTTCTCGCAGTTTCGAATGATCGTTGCGGAGGGTGTCCGAGGGGTCATCGGCAATCCGGCGTCGACAGGGTGTCTGAGAACAACCGACCCGTTCCTGGCGCGTAGGAAGCGCGCCGTGCTGGTTATCGCATGCTTGCCGAGATCAGGCAGCGCGAGACGGGATCACCGCCTGATAAATGGTCGCTGAGCGCACCAAGGCCATATTGCATTGAGACGGCTGTTCCGCGACTGCGGCGCATGCCTCACGCCAGCAACATCGTCTATTGCGACGGTCCAGACAGCCCCCACGCCTTCGACATCGTTCCGATCCAGCCCCGTAAGGGGAGCTTGGATGCGATGTGCCCATTGTGCAAAGGCCGCGGCCAATGGAATACCGAGATTGATCTCGTAAGCTTCCGCTGCAAGCGCACTGCCTG
This sequence comes from Sphingomonas sp. Ant20, assembly GCF_000783375.1. Lineage (NCBI taxonomy): Bacteria > Pseudomonadati > Pseudomonadota > Alphaproteobacteria > Sphingomonadales > Sphingomonadaceae > Sphingomonas > Sphingomonas sp. Ant20. The sequence goes on along the minus strand of NZ_JRVI01000016.1, from coordinate 18,475 downwards.
CGATCGGTGCCATGGCGCTGGATGGGTAGAAACCGGCTCGGACCCGGTCGGCCTGCCCGACATCGAGATTTCACCGGAAGGCTACCCCCGGTGGACGCTACGCTTCGAACCTGCCGACGAAGTCACGCTGATTGACCCGGAAAAACCAGGCCTATCGCAGACCTAGGAAGTTATTGGTTGGGTCAGGCGCACCGCGCTTGGCCGCGATCCGTGCAACGTCCTCGTCACTTGGCTCCTCCGGCAGGTCCTCGGCAGGCGAGAGCCCGCCATCGGGGAGGCCTGGCGCGGTGCCGGCAATCGACTCGTCGATGGCGCGCTCGTTGGCACTGTCCGTGATCTTCTCTCTGTTCGGCATGTTATTCTCGGCGGCGGCTCCTGGTCGGCGAACAGCCCCTGCTCAGGTCATCCGCCGGGCGTGGCGGAAGCGCGCATACCGATTGAGGAGATCGTTGATCAGCTGTTCGTCGCTCAGGCCGGTCACATCATGCGCGGGCTCTCCCTCCGAGGAATGCGCCACCGCCCGGTAGTGGAGACGCTCCTGCTCGTTCGCCTTGCGCGATGCCGCCCAGGCGAAGCTTGCCTGGCGGAAGCCGCGTGCCCGAACCCCGTAGCGGAACTCGCCACGCTCGCCGTGCGGGATGCGAAGCTCGACCTGGTTTTCGTCCTGAACGAGGGTTGGCGAGAGGCCGCTGTCGCGCATCTGTGCCGCTACCGCGTCGAGCGCCGGGCTTGCCGTATCGGTGAGGAACGCCGCAACCTCACGCTTGTCGTGGAAGCGCGTGATGGTCGCGAGGCGCTGCTGCCAACTCAACGGCGTTTCGGCGATTGGATCGGAACCCGCGGCGGACAGGTCCAACGCTTCCTGGCCCTCGGTCTGCAGGGCGCGCAGCAGCCCATAGCAAATGAACACCATCACCACCGCGAATGGCAATGCACTGGCGATCGCGGCAGTCTGAAGGGCCTGGAGCCCACCGGCGACCAGCAGCACCGCACCGACGGCGCCCGCGGATACCGCCCAGAATACACGCTGCCACACCGGCGGGTTCTCCGCCGCGCCCGATGTGATCATGTCGATGACCAATGCCCCGGAATCCGCCGACGTGACGAAGAAGGTGATGATCAAGAGTGTCGCGATACCCGAGACGATCGTTGCGAAGGGCAGCTGCTCCAGTGTCTCGAACAACGCCACCGGCAGATTGTTGGCGACGGTGTCGGCGATGGCGGCCGTACCGGCCATGTCCAGCGCGATCGCGGTGTTGCCGAACACCGTCATCCAGAGGAAGGTGAATAGGGTCGGCACCAGCAGCACGCCGCCGATGAATTCGCGGATCGTGCGCCCACGCGAGATGCGGGCGATGAACATGCCGACGAAGGGCGACCAGGCGATCCACCAACCCCAATAGAACAAGGTCCAATTGCCCAGCCACGGGTTGGGTTCGTAGGCGTAGAGGCGGAAGGTGCGCGGCACGACTTCACCGAGATAGGTGCCGATGTTCTGCACAAAGGCCTGGAGCAGAAACACCGTCGACCCGGTGACCAGGACGAAGGCGAGCAGCAGTCCGGCCAGGATGATGTTGAGTTCGGACAGGCGCTTCACGCCCTTGTCGAGTCCGGCGACGACCGACAGCGTGGCCATGCCGGTGATGGCGGCGATCAGGACGAGCTGAACGGGGATGCTCGTCGGCAGGCCGAACAGGTAATTGAACCCGGCATTCACCTGCAGCACGCCGAGACCAAGCGACGTCGCAACGCCGAACATCGTGCCCAGCACCGCGAAGATGTCGACGGCGTGGCCGATCGGGCCATAGATCCGCTTGCCGATCAGCGGGTAGAGTGCCGAGCGGATGGTGAGCGGTAGTCCACGACGAAACGCGAAATAGGCAAGCGCCAGCCCGACCACGATGTAGATCGCCCAGGCGTGCAGGCCCCAGTGGAAGAAGGTGAGGACCATCGCTTCGCGCGCGGCCGCGATCGTCTTGCCCTCGCCCACGGGTGGCGATGCATAATGCTGGATCGGCTCGGCCACGCCGAAGAAGATCAGGCCGATCCCCATCCCCGCACTGAACAGCATCGCGAACCAGGACAGGTAGCTGTAATCCGGTTCGCTGTCGTCGGGCCCGAGCTTCACATCGCCATAGCGACTGAACATCAGGAAGATGGCGAAGATCAGGAACCCCGCGACCGCGGCGATGTAGAACCAGCCGAAGTCCGCGACGATCAGCGCCTGCACGGTCGTGAACACCTGGTTCGCGGTCTCCGGGGCGAGTGCGCCGAAGAGGGCGAAGGCCAGGATCAGGCCTGCCGAAACGAAGAATACAGGCGGATTGATCTCCGCCTTACGTCCCGCGGCTGGCTGTAGCGCATCACTCGGTACCGGCTCGGTCAATGTACCCCCTATTCATGGTTAATGTCCTGTCCAGTGAATGGAACGACGCTGAGCCTTGTCAGTTGCGAACGAGTGTTACGATGCGGAAACGATTGACCCGGTCTCGCTTGCGGCCTCGCCCTGTCGTTGGTGCTGTCGTCGGGGGCAACAGCGCAGGACGCCCGGTTAAGCAAAGCGATGAGCGTCCGACCGAGACGATGCTGCCGGCTGAGAAGAAGGCCAGTGTGCTTGCCGGAACATGGAACAGTATCCAGGGGTCGAAGCCCGGGCTCGGCCAGCCGAACGATGGCGCCCTGCCGGGCTGGTACGAAACCGACCTCTATGCCGGCGCGTCGATCGAGCTCGACAAGCGATGGACGGTGTCGGGAACCTATTATCGATACGTCTCGCCCTCGGCATGCGTAATCGAGCGGGAAGCGAAGCGCGGTCGTCTCGGACGAAAGCCGTATTTCTCCCTGTCTTGGCTCGGCAGGAATCTCGAGCCTGAACGCTGCGCCCTGATTATAGGCCCGCAGGTGCAGCGGGAACGCCCGTTTACCGCCATTGAGCTCACGCCCCCTGACCAGCAATTCTCCGTGTCGCGCTTCATCGTCGTTGACCGACGCAACAGCCTCTGAGCCTTCGATGATCATGGGGCCGTACGCATCGCCCTCTGGCCGCAAACCGACGTCCGAGGGAACAAGGACATCTCGATCATCATGCCGGATTCGAACGGCCAATCCGCCATTTTCAGCCGGCCGGCGACGATTTCGGTTCGGCCGTCAGGCGATCGAAACGAGGCCTCGCCTAATCTTGATGAAGAACGCCATGGATCCGGTAGACGAGGTGCCCCCGCAAAAAACGGCGCTGGCCGGACATTTGGTGGTAATTTAGCGCCGGGGGACAACCTCAACGATGATATCGCCCGCTTCCAGACGGGCGGCCTCGGGTTCCCAGAAGCAGAAGTCCTGATCCCCACGATAGATGCGGTGGCCGAGTCCGGTGGCGATGGCGGCAAGCGGTTTGCCGACCTCGTCGGCAGCGACCTCGCGTTCCCGCAGGACTACACGCCCGCCCGACGCGGCAAGATCGGCCATGTATTCGGCGGTGTGAGCGCCGTGCGTGGACCCGGCGAGCAGAAGGCCGGCGAAGCTGGCCGGATTGATGACGACGTTTGCGCCGGCCTGATGCGCAATCGCTTCATTGTCCTCCGACCGGATCACCACGCTGATCGGTAGATCGGGCGCGATCCGCCGCGCCGTCAGCACGATAAGGATCGAGGTATCGTCACGGCCGGCGGAAACGATGAGCGCGCGGGCCTTGGAGAGACGGGCTGCCTCGAGCGCGGCGTTGCGCGTGGCGTTTCCCTCCATCACCGTCGTGCCGCAACTCTCCGCCGTGCGTAACGCCGCGGCGCGCTCGTCGACGACGACGATCATGCCCGGATCGGCGCCGCGACGGATGAGTTCGCTGACGGCCTCAGATCCGCTCGTACCGAACCCGGCGACCACGACATGGTCTTCGAGGCGTCGCTGGATCACCGACATACGCCATTTCTCCCAGACGCCCTTGAGCAGAAAATCATATGCGGTACCTAAAAAGATGAGCCATACGAAGAGCCGGATCGGCGTCACGACGAAGGTATCGAACATCCGCGCCTGCTGGGTCACAGGCACGATGTCGCCGTAGCCGACCGTCGTCACGGTAATCATCGTGAAATACAGGATGTCGGCGAACGTCACGGGCTCGCCCGAGTTCTGCCGCAGACCGTCGCGATCGAACCAGTGGACCGCGAGCGCAATGCCGATCAGCGCCAACGCGACCAGCGCCCGCCAGGACAGCGCCAGCCACGCCGGGGTTCGGCTCTGGCGGCGCAGGCGATAGTGCACCGTGTCTGCATCGTCAGTGTGCATGCCGTCTCTTGCCCATCCGCAGTGCCGCTGTGAAGTCTTTCGGTGATCCGCTTGATTGGTTGGCATTTGAGGAAGTTACAGACTTTCGACAGCGCCTGTCTGCAATCGCTTACGGTGGATCGACATGAGGATCCCGAACAGGATCAGGGCCGTACGCCGCGGAGCAGTGCCCCGCTTTATCGAGCGGGCGCCCTGATCACTGCGGCAGTGGCCTAGGTCGGGGGCGTTTGCTCGCCTGAACTAGAATGAAAACGGAGATCGCGCTGCGGCACCGGGATGGTGACGCCGTGCTCCTTGAACAGGTCCCAGATGCGAAAGAACACGTCGCTTGTGACGTTGCCAACCCCCGCCTCGGGGCTGTCGATCCAGATCCGCAGGTCGAATTCCACCCCATTGTCGCCGAATTCCTTGATCCAGCAGACAGGGGCGGGTTCGGTCAGCACACGTGGCGAGACGGGCGCGGCCTCGACGGCAAGCCTCTGCGCCAGTCGCAGATCGCAATCGAACGACACCCGAAACCCGACATGAACCCTGACGTCCCGGCTTGAGAAAGACCAGTTTTCGACTTCGTCGGTCATCAGCCGTTCGTTCGGGATCAGATGCTCCTTGCCGTCACGGGTCAGCACCGAGACTGCGCGAACGCCGATCTTGTTGACCCAGCCGAAGGTATCGCCGACCGCGATGACGTCGCCGGGCTTGATCGATCGGTCGAGCAGCAGGATGAGCCCTGCGATCAGATTGCCGAGCGTCTTCTGCAAGCCGAAACCAATCGCGAGCCCGAACGCGCCGGAGAACACGGCCAGCGCCGTGAGATCGATGCCGAGAAGATCGATACCGACGAAGATCGCGACGGTGACGACCGCAATCTGAGCGAGTTTCTGGAACAGCACGCGTTGCGCCGCGTCGAGCAGCCGCGCCTGTCCGATCCAGCGCAGGATCAGCCCGAGCAGCGCGCGCGCGGCGAGGAACAGCAGGAGCGACAAGCCGACCGCGTTGACGATGTCGAGCAGCGAAATACGCCGGGTGCCGACCCCCATGCTCGCGCGGTCCAGCCCCGCGATCAACGGGGTCAGGCCCCCCAGTCGACTTGCCAGCACGATGAGAAACAGGGTGGCGGCAATCAGCGACGCCGGTCGGCTCCGAAGACCGAGCGCACGGCCGAACTGATAGGCCAGCGCCGCGACCGCGATGCCGAGACCCGCTGCAAGAAGAAGATCGGCGCCGGGGTTGAGCCCCCGAACGCCAAGAAACGCCGTCAGGACCAGCGCCGTCATGCCGGCACGGGTAATCGCCATCAGGCGCGGCGCGACCACGTCGGCGTGACGCGGCGCCAAGGCCGGCAGGAGGTACCTACAGGCAAGACGCGCTGCAACGATACCCAGAAGAAGGGCCGTGCTCAGGATCGCGACAGCCGCGATCAGGTCATGAAACGGCAGTGCCGTCCATTGATCCAGATAGGTCTGCCACCAGGCATCTTGTTCCAACCGGTTCTCCAATGCCATCTCGTCGGCGTCGGTCACCCGACAATCACAGCGTCATTCCCATCTGGTCGCCGGATCCCTGTTAAACGGACTTGGCACCCCGGTCAGCCCTTGTACGTCATGCGCGTTACCGCCGTGCCGTTTGCGCCATTCCGGGCAAGGGATCGCTGGTGAAGCAGCGCGAAGGACGGGCGATTGATCGGCACCATCTCTGTGCCCCCTGCCCTGTCATGCGACGCCAAAGCCGTTCGCCAGATACCAGTGTCTTGAGCTGGTCGTCGTGCAACAGCTCGGCCCCAATCATGTCCGTCAAATCGGTGAGCTTGGCTTACTGCTAGCGCTGGTCCTCATGATACTCCTGAAGGACCTCCTTCACGTCCTTGCGGTCTTCGTTCGACACTGCGTCAGGCGCCTTGTTGGCGCCTGACCGGCCGGTCAGACAAAGACGCGAATGTATCGGGAGATGGTCTGAACCCACATCTTCCAGCACCTCCAGGCTATGCACCTTGAACTCGGGTGTGACGAACATGTGGTCGAGCGGCCAACCGAGCAGCGGCGTGCGCGCGGGGAAGGTCGCGAACGTGCCCCGCCCGATCCGAGCGTCGAGATAACCTCCGACGCGTTTGAACAGCTGCGAGGTGTGGGACCATGCGACATCGTTGAAGTCGCCGATCGCCAATACCGGTAGCTTCGCGCGGGCGGCGCGACTTGCCGCGATCGCGATCTCGGCGTCGCGTGCCTCGGTATCCTGCCCGGGAACGGGCGGGCGCGGGTGAAGTGCTATCACGCGAAATCGATCACCGGCCGTCAGCTCGGCATGGACCGACGGCGTATCCTTTTGGGCGATCGTTTCGATCCGCCCATCGTGCATCGGCAGCCGCGTGGCGAAGATCATGCCGTAGGTATTGCCGATCGGTTGTTCGAGCCGGTGTGGATAGCGCGCAAGCTGCTTGGCCAATGCATCGGCCCAGCGCTGGTCGGTTTCCATCAATAGCAGGATATCGGGCCGAACCCGGTCGATCAGCCGCGCCGTTCGCCCATAGTCTCGATTGGACTCCAACACGTTCAGCGAAAGGACGCCGAAACACCGGCTCTGTGCAGTTGAGGCATCATCCGCAAAGGCCAGCTCCGTCTTCGCAAGCGGCGTATACGGATAGATGCGATAGAGTTGCCACCCGGCTGCAACGGCGCACCCCAACGCGATCCATCGTCCTGCCTGCCGATCCAGCCACAGCGCCAAGCCTCCGCCCAAGAGCAGGAGGCCGAGTATCTGGACCCGGGGAAAGTCCCAGATCCTGATCCACCATTCATTGGACTCGATGATGCTGAGCCCGGTTACGAGCATCAATACGCCTGTGAGGGCATGGATCGGAAATGTAGCTAGCCGCATTGCTGATGCCTAAGAGCGGCCTTGCCTTGGACCAAGCCCTATGACCTTCAGGCCGAGATATCACCGGCGCCGCTGCCGAAGCCGGAGCCGTATCGAGGCCATGTTCGGTCGTTTTAGAGACGGGCGCGGCGTCGTCAGTCGCGACGATCGATGCCCGAAGGCCTTCCTCTCCGCAATCGACCTCGCCACCACGGGCCTGGTGTAACACTGATTAACGAGTCGTCACCCTAGTAACGGGAGTTCCACCGATTCGTCGGCCAAAACGCTCTGTTCAACGAATATTGGATCCCGACTCGGTTTTAGTAGATTGCCATATTAACCACGACCGGGCAGGACGGTCTTGCCGCGGGGCGGCAGCATAATCCATTTAACTCAAAGGAAATTTTTATGCGTTATTGGCAGAACGGCAAGCCTTTCAAGGGTTAAGTCGAACTTAAAGGACGACTCGCTATCTGATAGTGGGTCGTCCTTTGTTTTTGCGTGCTATGATATAGATATTATAGTTACATTTCTTGGGTTATAGTGAATCGAATCGACAAGATTCATGATTAGGACACGATCCGGCTTTTGAGTTTCCATCCCAGATAGCTTCTGGATCGAAAGACCCTATCTGACGGTTTTCAGCTGCCCAGGGTTGCTCTGATCATACCGAAGATGTTGGCGCCAGGCATGAGACATGCCGTGCCGACCATGATCTACATCATCTTCATCGCCTGCTGCCCATGTGGCGCGGTAACCGGCGGTAACATTGCGCCGGACGACGGCGCCGATGGCTCTCTCCATGGCCCTTTCACCCAGCGCTAATCGCGGATGTTGTCAGGTGGCTGACGCTGCTCGACAGCGTGAACGCCGTACTTGAACACAGCTTGATACGCACCGAGAACAAATCTCCACGCCCTTCCATCGCGTAGGCAGATCGCACGCAAGAGCGGCGAGGCAGGCCTGGTCCGCATCGGCGCGACCTTACTGACCCACATGGCGGTGAGTTCGCCAACCTTCGGGCGATACCTGTCGATCATTATACGTATCACGATCGCGCCGCGAGGCGGTGCGGTGGTGTGAACGACGGCCTGATCGCACCGAAACGCCCAAGGGCAAACGGCGCGACCTGCGATACGCCTGCCGGCCCCATCCAAGCCGGCGACGTTTGCCTGACGTAAAGTCGACACGGCATCGTCGCGGCCACGCGCGCATGCGTCCGCGACGCTGCTGCCCTCAGACGAAACTTCACCCGGCGGCATGTCAGATCCGCCGAGTCCCCTCTGTCGCGGACGTCAGCGGCACGTCCTTGCCCGTTATAGCGGAGGCTGACGCACTCCGCGCCAACGGGCGCCGATCGATGGAGTCCTCAACAGGAATTACTGAGAAGACTTCGCCTTGGGATCGAGGGGTTTGGCATACTCGATCTTCGCCGCGTTCCGCAGCGCCGCCTGATGCTGAACGATGCCTGCCTGGATGCGGTCACGTGCGATCCCCTGCTTGGCGAGTTCATTGATAGCAGCAGAGCTCGCTTCGGCTGGACGGACGCTTATGACATGATTGGCGATCGCCGTTGCGCCTTCGAGAATAAGCAAAGGCTCACCGTTCACCGTAGTCATCAATCGACCGAGTGCGTTACGATCCAGACTTGCGCTGTCGAGCTCCACCGTTGCCCGCTGATAGCTCACGCCCCGGCTATCCAGAACTGCTGTCAATTCCGCCAGTGTCTTTGCCGGCTTCATAGCCGCGATCAGGCTCGGATTATTTGGTGCTGGAAAACGGATCTGTTCCACCGACAGTGTCCGGCGCTCCCTACTCAGTTCGGGATGCTTCGCCAGATACGTCTCGACGTCGCGCGTCGTGACCGGTTGAGGCACACCTGCTGCGACCGATTGCAGCGCAAGGTTCGCCATCACGATATTTTTGGCACGCTCCACAGCAAGAACAGCGTTCGGCTTCTTGTAAAGACCATCGCGCTCGCCGGCCTGGATAACCAGCTTTCGATCGATAAGGGCCTGCAAGGCCTTTGGCTGAAGGTCTTTCGAGTTTTGTGCGTTGGCCCCGCTCAACCCCAGCTCGAAATTGAGTTCGCTTTGCGTGATGGCTTCACCATTGACCGTAGCAACCGTCTGACCGCTAGGTCCGGATTTATTACAGGCCGCTGCCGCCAGCGTGAGTGCGAGTGCTGCGGCAGACAGGGTTTGCCGCTTGGTGATGAGGAACCTGGAGGATGCTGACATAAGCAATTACCTTAGACATAATGCAGAAGGAAACGAGATGGGAACCGTATAGAACTGGCTAAGCGTCGTGATTTTTGCGGGGCTTGCGCGTTTTATACCTGCGGCGATCGATGGATGAAAAGCCGGTTGATACGGTGTGGTGCTATTTGCTGTGCGCGCTGAGCAAGTGACGTTACAATGAGGGCGCTGCCGCTCCCACCATATTCATGGTCGCGGCGAGATTTGACGATATATTCAGTGGCTTGCGACCCTCATCGCCTAGGCGTTGATCGGGCCAGCGAGAAGTGCGCGGCCAGAGGCGCCGCAGGACTCGAACAATGTTTTCGCAAAGCCCATCATGGTTGCCTCTGCCGCCTTGGCATCCGGATCGATGATCGAAAATCGTATCAACGCCCCATCGGGGACAAGGCCGGCAAGGTTCTGCATTGCGATGGACCGCCGCTGATCATCCCACGACACCGGGAAACGATTCCCCAGTCGAGTCCAATAAAGAACCTGCTCTGTACGGGTATCGCGCACTGTCGTTAGGAAGCGCCCTGGTGCACTGATGCCTTTGCCCAGTGGAATATCCACGTCTCGTATATCGGTGATGGTAAAACCGGATCCGGGGTAGCAGGACTCAGGACGATGCACCATCAACATGCCGCTCTGCCGATACGCATAGGCGATCAGAAGCATGATGGGCGGAGCGCCATCGGCACCGTAACTGCGCATCAGCTGCTTCTCATAGACGGCTGCCGCTTTTGCTTCATCCTCGGGGGGTAGAACAAAGCTGACATCCGGCACCATCGCCCAAGGGGCTGCTTGCTTTGGAATGGCGTCGTTCAGGTTTCCGGAAGGAATGGCAACGACGAGCTCGGTAGGACGTCGAGCATAGGTGACGCCTGCGGTTATGCCGAAGGCGAGACCCAGGGCAGCTTCTCGTCGGGTAAATCGAGCGATGGTCATGTCGTTACTTTCGGCCCCAACGTGAAACAATAGGATGCAGCACCGCATCCAGTCCCAGCAGCATAAGCAATGCCAGGATAAACATGCCCATGCCAACCAGCTCGTGCGCCAAGCCCTGCGCGGCCTCCTCGGATATGTAATAGGTCATGAGAACCAGTATGATGATCCGTAAAAAGTTTGCCGCGATGGCAAGCGGTATCATCAACGATATCAGCAATATCGCGTAGCGTGGTGCATTGCCATGCCGAAGATAGACGTAGAAAACACCCAACGCACAAATGCCGATCAGGGAGTTTATCCCGGAGCACGCCGTTGCGACCAGCAACTGATATCCGCCAATCTGGATAACCGTTCCGGTACTCCCGATGGGGAGACCGAATGCGGCCAGCAAGTTTACGGAAGCATCGGAAATCAAGTCCTTGATGGGACGCGTAGCGACGAAAACCCAGTTTTCCGGCGGCGTGATGATGAACAACAGGTACACCAAGGGGAACCACAGCCTCTTGAGTGCCTCCTTACCGAGATAAGTCCATAATAATACTACGATCACGGTGTAGAGGGACAGGGCCTCGATCGCCAAGATGCTGGTAATACGCCCTACGGAATAGAGCAGCAGCGCGGGGACCAGCAGCAAGCCGACAGGAAGGAAGGATTGGCGCTTGCTGACCTCCCACGGCCGCGCACGCCAGATCAGCCACAGCGCGGAAATGAAGATAATGGGCCCGTGCGCGCCCTGTTCGGTGGACCAGCTGACGGTCGCCAGCCGGCTCACTGTCGGCAGGATGAGGCACGCCAATCCTATCAGAAGCGGCCACCACCGCGCTGTCCAGCGCGCCAGGCCGCTACCGACGTCAGTCCACGACCCGCTTGGCTGCGGCCGCGCCTCTACCCGTATCACGTATTTCTCCCGACGACTATCAGCGGTAAAGCTAGCGTCTTTTACCTAATTTTCAAAGCCATCGGCACGATCGCCGAGAATGCCATCGCCCGCACCATTGATAGGCCACCCGTATCGCCCCGGGACACGGCGAGGCCATGCCATCCCTATGAAGCGGCGCGCGCCCATGCGCCGAAATCGCGCTTTCCGGCCTCCTTGGGACCGGTTCCCAGGAGGGCATAAGGCCTAGCGGCGCGTGAAGCGGAACGTGCCTTCCGGCCCCGTCTGCGACGAAGGAAGGCCGATTGTCCCAAACTTGGACATTATTGAGATCATGGGGAAATCTCAGCGTTATATCGGTTTGCGAATCGCCATGCCCGTCGGTAACAGCTTGTTAAGTATCAAATAGAGGGAACCATCATGAAGCGTCTACTACTCTCGACCATGGCATTCGCATCGGCTTTCGCGATGGCCCCTGCAGCTCACGCAATCGATTTCGTTCCGGGCAACCCCGAGTTCACCGTCAGCGGTGATATCACGGACGGTACCGTTTCGGCAGATTTCGGTCGTTCGGGCATTGCGTCGGGTTCGTTCACGGATACCTTCAACTTCATCATCGATCAGACTGGTCTGGCTAGCGGCACGCTGAGCACGAACACCACGCGTCTGACGAGCTCGACCGATCTCGACATCCTGTCGGTGTTCATCAACGGCTTCGCAGCCACGAAGACCATCGTCGCAATGCCGAGTTCTTCGAGATCAACAACATCGCGATCACGTCGGGTGCGACGAACCAGATCGTCGTGAACGGCATGTCGCGTGGCAACGGCTCCTATGCCGGCACCGCAACCTTCGAGCCGACGGCAGCAGTTCCCGAGGCTGGCACCTGGGCAATCATGCTGTTCGGTATCGGCGGCATCGGCGCATCGATGCGCGTTCGTCGTCGCCAGGCGAAGATCGCATTCGCCTAAGCGCATTTCACAGCTGGTCCCAGCGCCCATCTGTGTGAAGGCAGCCGTCAACCTTTCGAGGTTGGCGGCTGTTTTTGTTCAGTCTACGGCGCGGACGGGTCGACGAAAGGATCCATGCGGCGCGACCAGCGCCGTTGATCGATACTTGGGCAAGCGGGATGGTCCATGCTGCGCCCAAAGGCACAAACCCCGAGATCGCGAACGCGCCTGAATGGATGCCGCCAGTTACTAAGCACAAGGCCTGGTATCGGCACCCATCGGTCGACAACCGCTCCCAGCCAGGTAGGCGGCTGCGAGTGGCAATGAGCACCCGTGTGCGCCGTTCTGCGATCTCTAGATCCTCAAGTACAGGCGGAGAGCTGTAACATGAGTTTACGGTTGGAGCATGTTACCAAACTTGCACACAGCAAAGAAGGCCTGAGAGCGGCCTACGCCGCGGGTGTTGATCATCAGCAGAATGGCTGGCTGAGATATCCCCCATGCAAATGGGATCATCCCGCAATTCTGGCTTTTGACGAAAGCGGAACGTGCGTTGGCGGTATCAATTGGGGCGAGGACCATGATGATCGAACGCTCACAATCACGTTTGCCTGGGGTTCGCCTACCGCTCCCGCAGCCTTTGCTGCCGTGCTATCGCGATTTCGGAAAACTCATCTGAACGGTTGGTTCACCGAAATCCACTTCACGATATCGACGCATAACGAAGCCATGCAAAAGGCTGTAAAAGTACTTGGGCTTGTTCCTCGGGCCTTCACCTTTGAGATGCCGGTAAAGGCCATGGCCAGGTCTTGATGGCAAAAAAATGCCCGGCTTGGAAAGCCGGGCATTTTCGAGTTCAGCCGTTATCGGGCTTCACGGTATTCAATATCGCGAATTGGCTCATGATTTTATTCATGACAATATTTGCCAGTCATCACTCCTGTGCGCCTTACTATTTCTCTAGTAACACATTGCATTATGCCGTGCAGGATGCGTTAATTAAAGAATATAAGAGCACAGGCTGTTGACTGTTTAGCCCCTGATGGGCTTGCCGATTGGCCAGTAGCGCATGTGAATCCCCCTCATTAAAAAAGTGTCTGTCTTTCGACAAGGAGGCATATGCAGCAAATTCATTTCGTAATTGCGACTGCAAGCGGTTTAAAGTGCATTAACCGCAAATTGTGAATTCCAATTTGTGCGCGTATGATGATGCACTGACGCTCTCGGAGCCTTCACCCGTGAACAGGCGCCCGAGCCTCGCCGCCAAAATGGGAGGCTGCAACCGCTTGCGCGCGGAAGTCACCAGGCCATGGTGATCGACAGGGTCGCCAAGGGCACGACATCGGCGGTCGTGCCACCGGGAGCGTCGAGCCGGGCCAGCTGATGGTCACGGACCACGGCAAGGATTTCGCCCTGCAACGATGCCGCCGCACCAGCGATCTTGACGGGCTGCGCGACCGCCACCCCGCGCTGCCATATACCCTGTCGCCGCTGTCCGCTGCATAGAAGCCCCGCCAGCCGACGCCGGCCGAGACCGGCATCGTGAGCGTCGGACCGTCTTTTGCGCGTGTCAGCGCAAAGGCGGGGGCGATGCCGGCGATCGTGTAGAAGCCCCCCTCGCCTTTGGTCCGCTTCGTCGCGGCGAAACGCGGCGCGAGAAATCCCACTGCGTTATCGCCGGTGTAGAGGATCGTCAGGCTGGCCTCGTGAGTCGTGTTCGCCACCCCGTTGGGGCTGGCCTTAATGGCATAGGCCGCCGCGGCGGAGAGCCCATCGACAGGCCGCCATGCAAGAGCGACGATCGTGTTGCTTTCATACCAACTGCGCGGGCGCGACCGCTCGTCGGCGCGCGGTGCGTGAAAGCCGTTCGAACTTTGCCCAACCAGAAACAAGGTCCCCTGCCCGTCCGCGCGGCGCGTCAGCACGGCGGCACCACCGACCGAGAGATGGACCGGGACCCTGGCGAGGCCGGCATCATCGTCGTCATAGGCGCCGCGCGCATAATCGCCGTTGCGGACGTCGACCGTGACGATCGGATGGACCGTCCCGTCGCCGACATCGACCTCCGACAGCGTCGCGTCTTCGGTATCGATGAACGGCACGGTCTGCGCCGACACCCGGGACGCGTCGAAACACCCACACATCGCCGCCAGAACGATCAGCGCCTTGGCGGTCACGCGGTGCGTCGCACCAGCCAGACGGTATCCCCGGCATCGTCGACGACGAAGATCGCGCCATCATCGCGCGTCTGCACGCTCACCGGTCGACCATAGACTTCGCCCGTCTTCTCGTTCGCAACGAACCCCGTCAGGAACGGCTGCGGCGCGGCGGTCGGCCTGCCATTGGCAAAGGGGACCGCGAGGACGTCATAGCCGATGAACGCGGACCGGTTCCACGATCCGTGCCGCGCAACATAGGCGACCTGTTGCGCGGCGGACGTTCCCTTGGCGAACGCCACGCCCAGCGCCGCGGCATGGGGCCCGACGGCAACATCGGGAAGCAACGTCGTCGCCAGCAACTCGCGCTTGGTATTGGCGTGACGCGGATCCTGCTTGCCGTAATAGCTGTAAGGCCATCCATAGAACCCGCCGTCGCGAACGCCGACGAGATAGTCGGGCGCGATATCGTCGCCGAGCTGATCGCGTTCGTTGACCGCAGCCCATAAAGTGTTCGTACCAGGCGCCCAGGCCATGCCGACCGGGTTTCGGAGCCCCGACGCGTAGAGACGCTCGCGCCCGGTACGCAGATCGATCGCGAGGATGGCCGCTCGTCGCTTCTCCTCGTCCATGCCATGCTCGCCGACATTCGAGGCGGAACCGACCGATACGTACAGCGTCCGCGCATCGGGGCTCAGCAACAGGTTGCGCGTCCAATGATTGTTGTAGCCCCCCGCGGGCAGCGACACGAGCGGCTGCGGCGCTGCGGTCACCCGCGTCTGGCCGGGCGAGAACGGAACGCTGACGACGCCGTCGGTATTGGCGACGTAAAGCCGCCCGTTCGCATATTGCATCCCGAACGGCTGATTGAGCCCCTCGATCAGCACGAAACGCTGTTCCGCGACTCCGTCGCGGTCCGCGTCGCGCAACAGGGTGATACGGTTGGCGCTGAAGCCCGTCGTCTTCGACAGCGCCTGGCCACGCTCGACGTCGGGCTCGGCATCCAGTTTGGGCTTCGTGCGCGCCTCCGCGACCAGCATGTCGCCATTGGGCAGCAGCAGCGCTTGGCGCGGATAGTCCAGACCACCCGCGAACTTGATGACCTCATACCCCCGCGGCGCCACGGGTTTGCGCCCGTCGGGCCAGCCGATCGTCTTCGGGTGGTTGACCACGGACGCGGTCGCATAGGGCTCGGCCTGCGTCTTCAGACCTAGCACCGGCGGTGAGGTCTGGGCCATCGCGCCAGCTGCCAAACCCAATGCGCTGACGGCGGCAAGGATCGTCCTCATAATGTCTCCCGGAACATGACAAGAGTGTAACCCTCTCACAATCAACGATATCCATGAGGCTGCCAGCGCCGCGGATTAATTTGGCGATGTCGCGACCAATCCCCTCGCAACAGCCTTGGTGACCACCACAAAACCACCGAACCACCGCCGGAACGAGGCGCCGCCGACATGACAAAATTTTTCATCCCGGCCGTGGCACCATATAGCGCCCGCGCGTTGTCGCCGTTCGTCAGCGAATGGGATATCATGCCGAAAACATTGACTATTATCGGCATGGGGGCCTGTGGCGTCGCCGCCTTCGCCGAAGCCGTCACACGACTATGCTATGATCCGGGCGACGGATGGGTCATCCATCTGGTCGAGCGGGACGACGAGCTTGCGCGCGGCCTGGCGTTCGGCACGGAACAGCCGGGGCATCGTCTGAATACCGAATCCCGTCTCATGGGGCTCTATGACCGCGAGCCGGGTCATTTCCGGACCTGGCTCGAGGCGCGGCGCGCGGCAGCCGAGACTCCGCTCGACCCCGATGGCGTCGAATATCCCGAGCGCCGGGAATATCGCCTCTATATGCAGGAGGTCCTCGACCAGGCGCTCGACCAGGCCCGGCGCGCGAGGATCGACGTTCGTATCCACCATCAGGAAGCCGTCAGCATCGAGGGCGACCATGATGCGGCGACCATCACGTTCTCGGACGGATCGACGATCGCGACGGACGTCGTTCTCCTGACGATCGGCACCCCCGATCCCGACCGGTTCGCCACCCTGAACGGCAAACCCGGCTATTTCGATTCGCCCTACCCCGCGGACCGCATGACCAGGGGGATCGACAGCGATCAGTCCGTTGTCATCCTCGGAAGCGGTCTCAGCGCGATCGACGCGGTGATGACGCTGCTCGACGAAGGGCACCGCGGACATATCCATCTGATTTCGAAGGAAGGCCTGCTGCCGCGGGTCGAAATTCCCGCACCCGAGACGGGGTATGACCGTCAGCATCTCACGCTGGAAAACGTCCACCGGCATATCCGCGAACGCGGCGCCGCTTTCTCGGTCGTGGACCTGTTCCGCCTCTTCCGCATCGAGGCCGAGACTGCCGCAGGACGCGCGATCGACTGGCAGGCCGAGGATCGCGCCGACGGCGACGCCCAAGCCGCCCTGCTCCACGACATCGCCGCGGCTGACGCCGGCGACGAACCGTTCCAGCGCATATTGACCGCCGCCCGCCATGATTCCACCGCGATCTGGAACCTGTTGCGACCCGCCGACCAGAAACGGTTCGGGCAATGGCTGGCGCCGCATTTCGCCGGGGCGCGCTTCGTCACACCGATGGTGAACGCGCGGCGCCTCGCCGAGGCGATGACGCGCGGGCAGCTCAGCGTCCGCGGACGAGTCGATGAAACCATTGCCAGCCCGACCGGCACCGGCTTCGTCGTCCGGTTCACGACGGGCGACACGCTCGAGACGCCGATCGTCGTCAACGCCACCGGCCAGGCGACCACCCTCGCCGAGATGAAGGGATCGCTGGTCAAGGATCTGCTCGCCAAGGACTGGCTGCAACCACACCCGGTCGGTGGTGCCATCGCCCACCGCGCGACCTGCCGGATCATCTCCGCCAGCCGAGACGCACCACGCATCTACGCACTCGGCCAGTTGCTCAACGGCGAGTTGCGCGACACCAACGCAGTCTGGTTCAATGTCGAGTGCGCGGGCCGCGCCATCGACGATATCCTGCGCCAGCAATGAGCGCGCTCGGCAACATCGCGGCGGCACTGCTGCCGCTTTATGGCGTGATCATGCTCGCCTGGGGCGTCGGGGCGCGTGTGCCCTGGGCGGCGAAGCTGTTCTCGACCATCCTCGTCTTCGGCCTCATCCCCTTGCTGGTCATCGACAAGGTGCTCGGCGCGGAAACGCAGCAGTTGCTGGTGATCCCCCCGCTGATGTTCGCGGTCGCCGCGCTAATGAGCATCCCTGCCTACCGGTTGGCCAAGCGGCTTGGCGACGATTTCGATCCCAAATTGCTGTCGGCCTCCTTCTCGTTCTTCAACGTCGCGTTCTTCGGCGTGCCGGTCAGCCAGGCGCTGTTCGGCGAGGTCGGCGTCTCGACGGTGATCTGCGCCTATATCGGCAGCGCGCTGTACGGCGACACGATCGGCTATTTCCTGATCGCGCGGACCAAGGAGGGTACGCGCAAGGCCGCGACCAAGGCGCTGCGCGTGCCCGTCGTCTATGTGATCGTCGGCGCGATCATCGCGAAATCGGCGGGTGTCACGATGCCCGAGGCGGCGTCACCCATCCTGTCGGTTGCCGGTACGCTGGTGTCGGTTCTCGGCATGGCGGTCATCGGCCTCAACCTTGCAGAGACCGGCCGCGACGACTGGCGGCCCCGGATGATGACGCGGATCCTCGGCGTCAGGCAGGCCAGCGGACTCGTGCTGATCGCCACCGCACTTGCGCTCGAAGCCGCGTTCATCGGCATCCTCGCACCCCGCGACCGCGTCATCGTCGGGCTGATCGCGCTGTTCCCGATCGCGAGCAACGTCACGCTGTTCGCGACCCTTCTCGACACGAACCGCAAGGCCGCGGCCGTCCTCGTCGCACTGTCGAGCGCGGTCTCGCTCGTGCTTGTCCTGCTGGTCGTCGGCGTGTTTCACTCGGCGATACCGAGTTAGGGATTGCGCAAAGCACCGCGGTGCGCGCCCTGAAACAATCTCGGTAGGATCCGGAACAGACACAGTCACTTGGCGCTTTGGATGTCACGCATCCCGGGAGCTGAACCATGACCGATCCAACACGCCGCACCTTCGTGTCGGGCGCCGCCGTCACCGCTGGCGCGCTCGCCGCGACCACCGTTGCCGCTGCGGCTCAGGGTGGGGGGCAAGCCCGCCGCCGC
>NZ_JRVI01000159.1:0-6583 GCF_000783375.1 Sphingomonas sp. Ant20 | reverse complement strand
CTGCCGGGGACGCGCGCGACGCTGCCCGCGTCGCCGGTCGCGGTCGTCGCCTGGTTCGCGCTGGTCGTCGCGACCGGCATCGTCGTGGCGATGCAACGCCAGCGCTTCCTCGCGCTGGTCTTCATCAGCGTCATCGGCCTCGTCATCGCGCTCGCCTTCGTCCATCTTTCCGCCCCAGACCTGGCGCTGACCCAGATCGCGGTCGAGGTCGTGACGATCCTGCTGATGCTGCTCGCGCTGCACCTGCTGCCCAAGGTTCCGCCGCAACTCTCGAGCCTGCCGCGCCGCAGCCGCGATGCGCTGCTGGCGGCGGTCGCCGGGATCGGCACCGGCTGGGCGGCCTGGGCGGTGATGACGCGCGACCTGCGCGACACGGTCTCGTCGTTCCACTGGGCGAACAGCTATCCGGGCGGCGGCGGGACCAATGTCGTCAACGTGACCCTGGTCGATTTCCGCGCATTCGACACCTTGGGCGAGATCATCGTGCTCGGGATCGCGGGGCTGGCCATCTATGCGCTGCTCGAGCCCGCGGCGCGCGGCACGGCGGGGCGGCGGTTGCGCGAATGGCGGCACGACATGCCCCATTCGCCCGAGCGCCACCCGATGATGTTCGTGATGGCGACGCGGCTGCTGCTGCCGCTCGCGCTGCTGGTCGGCCTCTACATCTTCCTGCGCGGGCATAACCAGCCCGGCGGCGGGTTCATCGCCGCGCTGGTCGTTTCGATCGCGATCCTGCTGCAATATCTCGCCTCGGGCTTCGACTGGACCGACGACCGCCGCCGGATCGGCGAACATCCGCTGATCGCGGTCGGCGTGCTGATCGCGACCGCGACGGGGCTCGGCTCGCTCGTCTTCGGCGCGCGGTTCCTGACGAGCAGCTTCGGCTATTTCCACATTCCGCTGGTTGGCGAGGTCGAACTGGCGACCGCGATGTTCTTCGATACGGGCGTCGCTTGCGTCGTCGTCGGCGCGGTGATGATGGCGCTCGCCCAGCTCAGCCACGTCGCGCAGCGCGCGGCGCGCAACCGCGATCAGGCCGACGAGGAGACATCGGCATGAGCCTGGAATTCCTGATCGCCAGCGGAATCGCGGTGCTGACCGCAGGCGGCGTCTATCTCGCGCTGCGCGGCCGCACCTTTCAGGTCGTGCTCGGGCTGACCTTGCTGTCCTACGCGGTGAACCTGTTCCTGTTCGCGATCGGCCGGCTCGTCGTCGACCGCCCGCCGCTGTTCGCCAAGGGCGTGACCGACCATGCCGATCCGCTGCCCCAGGCGCTGGTGCTGACCGCGATCGTGATCACCTTCGGGATGACCGCGCTGGTCGTCATCCTGTCGCTGCGCAGCTTCCTCGAAAGCGGATCGGACCAGGTCGACGGCATCGCCGACGCCGTCCCCGGCCCGGAGCAGGATCGCGCATGACGCTGCTCGACCATCTCGTGATCGCGCCGGTCGTGATCCCCGCGATCATCGCGCCGCTGACGCTGATGGTGATGCGGCGGCGGCGGCATGTCGGCGTCGCGCTGTCGCTGGCCGGCTGCGTCGCGATGCTGGTCGTCGCGCTCGCGCTGTTCGGCATCGCGCAGGACGATGCGATCCGCGCCTATCCGCTCGGCGGCTGGCCGGCCCCGTTCGGGATCGTGCTGGTGCTCGACCGGCTGTCCGCCATGATGCTGGTGCTCGCGGCGGTGCTGGCGCTGGTGGTGATGCTCCACGCGGTCGTCACCGCGGTCGATCGCAAGGGCTGGCATTTCCATCCCCTGTTCCAGTTCCAGCTGCTCGGACTGAACGGCGCGTTCCTGACCGGGGACCTGTTCAACCTGTTCGTGTTCTTCGAGGTGCTGCTGATCGCCTCCTACGGGCTGATGCTCCACGGTCAGGGCGCGGCGCGGCTGAAGGCGGGGGTCGCCTATGTCGTCGTCAACATCGTCGGCTCGGCGCTGTTCCTGATCGCGCTGGGGCTGCTCTACGGGCTGACCGGGACGCTCAACATGGCCGATCTCGGCCAGCGCATCGCCGCACTGGGCGCACAGGACCAGGGGCTGATCCGGCTCGCCGGGCTGTTGCTGCTCGCGGTGTTCGCGCTGAAGGCGGCGGTCGTGCCGCTGCACCTGTGGCTGCCGCGCACCTATGCCGCGACCGCGCCGGTCGTCGCCGCGCTGTTCGCGATCATGACCAAGGTCGGCGTCTATGCGATGATCCGGGTCGTGCCGCTGATCTTTGGCGATGCCGCGGGCGCCGCCGCCTGGGTGCCGGCGCCCTGGCTGCTGCCCGCCGCCGTGCTGACCGCGATCATCGGCTTTGTCGGCGTGCTGGCGGCGCGCGCGATGCGCGAACAGGCGGCGTTCGCGATCCTCGGCTCGACCGGGACGCTGCTGCTCGCGGTATCGTGCTGGACACAGGCGACGACCGCGGCCGCGTTGTTCTATCTCGTCCACGCGACGCTGGCGGGCGCGGCGCTGTTCCTCGTCGCCGACGTGACGCTGCGCCGACGCGGCCAATATGGCGACGCGATCGTCCCCAGCCCGCGCTTTGGCGGCCAGCAGGCGACGGGGCTGCTGTTCCTCGCCGCGACTATCGCCGCAGTCGGCCTGCCGCCGCTGTCGGGGTTCGTCGCCAAGCTGTTCATCCTCCAGACCAGCGTCACGGCCGCGCCATGGCCGCTGATCTGGGCGACAGTGCTGGGCACCACGCTGATCGGCGTGGTCGGCTTTGCCCGCAGCGGCAGCACGCTGTTCTGGAAGGCGGCCGACGATGCCAACCCGATCGCGGGCGCGGACCGGTCGCGCGCCGAACTGATCGCGCCGGCGACTCTTATCGTGCTGCTCGCGCTGCTGACGCTCGGTGCCGGCTGGGCCACCGCGCAGGCCGAGGCGACCGCCGCGCAGATCTATGCCCCCGATCGCTATGCGGCAGCGGTCCTGACGGAGGCGACGCGATGATCAAGCGCCTCCTTCCCCACCCCGCGCTGACCGCGATGCTGGTCGTCGTCTGGCTGCTGATGGCGAACAGCATCACGGTCGGCGGGATCCTGCTCGGTATGGTCTTCGGGATCGTCCTGCCCAAGTTCACCGAGCCCTTCTGGCCCGATCGCCCCCGCGTCCGCTTCGGCCGCGCGCTGCTCGGCTATGTCGGCCTCGTGCTCTACGACATCGTCGTCGCCAATTTCGAGGTCGCGCGGCTGATCCTGTTCCGGCGCAACCGCGATCTCCGCTCGCGCTGGCTGGTCGTGCCCGTCGCGCTGTCGTCGCCCGAGGCGATCACCGTGCTCGCCGCGACGATCAGCCTGACGCCGGGGACGGTCTCGTCCGACGTGTCCGCCGACGGGCGCTTCCTGCTGGTCCACGCGCTCGACGTCGCGGACGCGGCCGCCGAGATCGCGCGGATCAAGACCCGCTACGAGGCGCCGCTGCTGAGGATCTTCCCATGATCGCCATAGCCTTGCAGATCGCCGCCATCGCCATCGCGCTCGCGCTACTGCTCAACGGCTGGCGGCTATACCGCGGGCCCGCGCTCGCCGACCGGATCCTCGCGCTCGACACGATGGTGATCAACGTCATCGCGGTGATCGTCGTGATCGGCATGATGGGCGGCAACGACACCTATTTCGAGGCCGCGCTGCTGCTGGCGATGGTCGGGTTCGTCAGCACCATCGCCTATTGCAAGTTCCTCCTGCGCGGGGACATCGTCGAATGAGCGGCATCGTCGAGATCGTCATCGCCGGACTGATCCTGCTCGGCGCGGCGTTCGTGCTGATCGGTAGCTGGGGGCTGGTCCGCCTGCCCTCGACGATGGAGCGGCTGCACGGCCCGACCAAGGCGACGACGCTCGGGCTCGGCGGGCTGCTGCTGGCGTCGGTGGTGTTCTTCCAGGTCCGGCTCGGCGTCTGGACCGCGCACGAGCTGCTGATCTCGCTGTTCCTGTTCATCACCGCACCGATTTCAGCGAACATGATCGCCAAGGTCCATCTCCACCGCGCGCGGACCGGCGACCGCCCCGATCACGACGGCATTTCGGGGCCACCGCCCCGGCCCGACCCGGATGGCGAAGGCGAATGGGCGACGTTCGAGGCGCCGCATACCGACACGCAGGCCTCGATCGAAAACCCCTGAGCGTCGCCACGGGGTCGCGCGGCCGGGTCAGGCCGGCTGTGGCCCGGGCTGTTTCGGATCCACCACGAACTTGGCGAAGGTGGAGATCGACCCGCCCGGCCGATCGACCTGGTCCATCACCTTCACCTCGGCAAGCCAGCGGTCCGGCGTCACGGTGAACAGCTGATAGCCGCGCTGGTTGTTGAGCAGGCTGACGTTCGGATTATGGTCGAGCGCGCGCGTCTCGCCCGCATAGCGCGCACCGCCGGTGCCGCCCGACGAGATCGAGGTCGCGAGGAACTCGGTCGCGATCGCGGGACCGCCAAGGTCGTTCGCGTCGCGCGGGACCGAACCGACGACATTCTGGTGCAGGTCACCGCTGCCGATCACGACATTAGTCAGCCCGCGCCGCGCGATGCCGTCGACGAGCCGCTGCCGCGCCAGCGGATAGCCGTTCCAATTATCCTTGCCGACCACCGGCGTCGTCGCGCCGTCCTTGCGCGCGTCATAGGGCATGAACAGCACCTGCTGCGCGATGAAGTTCCACCGGGCGTCATTGGCGAGCCCGTCGTCCAGCCAGCGCTCCTGCGCGGCCCCCAGCATCGTGCGCCCCGGCCGGTCGACCGGCACGCAGGCGTCGAGTTCGCCCCGCGCGATCCCGGGCCGCTCGCAAAGCTGGTCGCTGCGGGCCGAGCGCGTGTCGAGCACGTGCATCCGCGCCAGCGTGCCGTAATCGAACCGGCGATAGGCGCGCCCGGTCCCGGGCCGTTGCGCGCGGCGGACGGGGACATGCTCGTACCAGGCCTGCAACGCCGCGGCCTTGCGCGCGGCGAACACCGGCGGCGGGTTGCCGTCCTTGTCGAATTCGCCCGCCCAATTGTCGTCGATCTCGTGATCGTCGAACGACATGATGAACGCGACCGCCGCGTGCGCCGCCTGCAGGTCGGGATCCGCCTTGTACTGCGCATAGCGGCGACGATACTGGTCGAGCGTATAGGTCTCGGCGCGAGGTGCTTGCGCGGACTGGGCTCGGCCCGGGTCGCCATCTCGTAGATATAGTCGCCATAATGGAAGACCGCGTCGAGATCGGGCTCGCGCGCGACATGCGCATAGGCGGTGAAGAAGCCCGTCTCGAAATCCTGGCACCCCAGCATCGCCAGCCGCAGCCGATCGAGCGACGCGCCCGCCGCAGGCGCGGTGCGCGCTGTCCCCACCGGGCTCGATCCGGCACCCTGGACGAGGAAGCGATACCAATAGGGGCGGTGCGATCGCAGCCCGTCGACCTCGACATGGACCGAATGCGCAAGCGTCGCGTCGGCGACCGCCGATCCCGTCCGGACGATCTTGCGGAAACCGGGGTCCTCGGCGATGTCCCAGCGGACCGGAACATCATGCGGCGGCATGCCGCCGTCCGGGGTCTGCGGCTCGGGCGCCAGCCGGGTCCAGATCACGAACCCGTCGGGCCAGGGGTCTCCGGAGGCGACACCGAGCGTGAACGGATCGCGCGTGAACGTCGCCTTCGCCAGCAACCGCGGCGCCCCCGCCCCGCCCCGCCCAGCACCGCGAGCGAGAGGCCGGCCTTGACCAGATTGCGGCGATCGAACTGAGCCATAAGGACACTCCCTGCGGCAGCGCGCGCCTGCTGCGCCCGACCGGCGTCGCAGCGCGACCTGCTATGCCGGAAAGACGGAGCAGCCGGGCAAAACCCGACAGACAAAAGAACGGGCGGCGGCGATCCTACGGATTTCCGGGCCCGCCCGCCGGGCGGATGGCGATCGCGTCTTTCCCGTAAGCGACATCGACCTGATAGGCCGCCTCCACCGCCTGCAATGCGCGGTCGGTGTCGGAAATATGAAAGCGGCCGCTGATCGGAAGCGCCTGCAGGCCGCGATCCTCCAACAGGATCGGCCGCGCCGAGTAACGCTGCACCTTGCCGATCAGCACCGCGAGCGGAACGTCGGACGCCTCGAACCACCCCGACTTCCACTCGGGCGCGCTGGCCGCGATACGCGGTTGCGCCGTGACCTGCCCGTCGACGACGCGCGCACCGTCGCCCTTGTGCAGCACCAGATCCGCTTCCCCGGCGACGCCGACCTCGACCGCACCGCGGTAGACGACCACGGCGGTGCGCGTCGGCGACTGGCGATCGACGTTGAACGCGGTGCCCAGCACGCGGACGGACGTGGTGCCGCTCGCGACCCGGAACATCCGGCTGCGTTCGTGGCGGATATCGAAATAGGCCTCGCCGCGGACGAGCTCGGCACCGCGGTGCCACGGCAGAATTCGCACGCGCAGCTCGGTGTCGCCGCTCAGGTCGACGCGCGACCCGTCCGCGAGCACGACGGTGCGGCTCTCGCCAGGGCCGGTGCGATAGCGCGTCGTCGCCAGCATCGGCACGAGCAACAGAATCGCAACCAGCATCGCGCAGGCAGCAGCGGCCAGCCGCGGCATCGATCGCCGCCCCCGGCGCGCGCGATCGTCCCCGGGCCGGCCGAT
>NZ_JRVI01000158.1:0-10464 GCF_000783375.1 Sphingomonas sp. Ant20 | reverse complement strand
ACGGCGCGACTCGTCGCGGCTCGCGGCGCAGCGCGGCACGCGCCACGGCCGCGTGCCGCAATGCCAGCAGGTCGGGATGGTCCGCCAGCGCTGCAGTCGCAGCCCGTGCTTGGGCTATCACCGCCCAGGCTGCAGCGTGATCCGTTCGCGCATGCCAGTCGTCGAACCGCGCACGCATTGCAGCGCTCGGGTCGCGGTCCAGCCGTTCGGCCCATGCCGCGGCTTCGATCATCACGGGATCGCTCACCGATGCCAGTCCTTCAGGCGTTCCGCGACATGCGCGAGCGCGCGTGCCTGGTGCTTCTCGGCGGCACGCGTCGAGATCGCCATGGCATGCGCGACATCGGCCATCTTCAATCCCTCCAGCATCCTGAGCACGAACACGTCGCGTGTCCGTTCGGGCAGTTCGGCAAGCGCACGCCGCAACGCGTCCGCGATGTACTTACTCGCCAAGACGCGGTCGGGCGCGAAATCCGAACCTTCAAGCGAGAGATCGTCGATTGGATCCGACAATCCCGCGCCCCGCGCCTGATTGCGCCGGGCCTGATCCTTCAGGACATTGGCCGCAGTGACGAAGATGAAGCTGTCATGCTGGCGAATGCCGTTCGGGTCTTCCAGCCGACTTAGCCTCAGGAAAACCTCCTGGACCAGGTCGGGGACGTCGTGCGGCGCGGACACACGCCGCGTGAAGTACCGGCTCAGCGGCAGGGTATAGGTCTCGACCAGCGTGCGAAGGATCGTTGTCCTTTCGCCAAGGCCGGACACTCGCTCCCCCTCCATAGCCATGACCGGTTTCTAATAGCCGGGTCTGTTACGTCAATGTGTCTCGCTGCTCGGTATTTGACGCGGTCAATCTTACGGCACTCAAAATCTATATCGATGCAGGCGAACGCGCAGTGTTTTAGAAGCCGTGAACACCGTTTTCTGGGTCGCTCGACGAGGCGTAGCTTGTCAGCGTTGCTTCTTTGTCGTCGTCGCGGTGAAATCAGGATCCTTCTTGGCGACCCAATCCACGAATTTGCGGACGGTGGGATCGGCGAGCAGCGCGTCGACATTCATGCCGTGGCGTTGCAGTTCGGAATTGGTGAAATTCGCCATCAAGGTCTGCTGGCAGATCGGATGCATCGGCACGACATCGCGACCGCCCCGGCTCTTGGGCACGGGATGATGCCAGACAATGGTCTTGCCGAGCGCGCGGCCGCAGAGCCAGCACGGCGCGACCGGTGCCGGGCCTTCCTCGTCTTCGCGATCGGGCTCCTCATACGGGGCATGTTTCGAATGTTTGCGGGCCATGTCGCTGCGTAATCTCTCAGTGGATGTTTGCACGCCGTAGCGGCGGGCCCGGCACCATTACACCTGCGACACGCAGGATGACCACAGGAACGGATGTCGGGATTGGGTGGGGTCGGTCCCGGGCCAGACGCTGCGCTTCGCACGGAGCGAACCCGTACGCGCGTTAAGACAGAGATCGTCGAGCGGCAGATCGGCCTTGCGCAGCGCCTGAGAAACCGTTCGTTTAAACTTCGTGGCTAAGACGACCCGATGCCGACGTCCTCCCCAGCGCCCCTGACGGCACCATCCGATTTCGGGCATAATGCGCTGGGGCGTGCCGTCAGGGGGTGTCGACGGCATCTGGTCTTCGCGGGTCTGTTCTCCGGATTGGTGAACATCCTGTACCTCGTGCCGTCGATCTTCATGCTGCAGGTGTATGACCGGGTCGTGCCCACGCGGGGCGGGACGACGCTGCTGCTGCTGACGCTGATCCTGGTGCTGGCGCTGGTCGTGTTCGCGATCCTCGACGCGGTGCGCATGCGGTTGCTGCTGCGCGCCAGCATGCGGCTGGAGCGTCAGGCGGCACCGGGGATCCTGCTGCGGATCCTTGGCACCGATGGCGCGACGACCGGCCAGCGCAGCCAGGCGATGCGCGATTTCGACACGGTGCGCGGGACGCTGACCGGGCCGACGATCATCGCGCTGTTCGATGCGCCCTGGGCGCCGATCTATATCGGCATCGCGTTCCTGCTCCATGTCTGGATCGGCGTGCTGGCGCTCGTGAGCGCGCTGCTGCTCGGCGGGATCGCGATCCTCAGCGACCGGGTGACCGCGGGGACCGCGCGCGACACGCAGGCCCGCGCGGTTCTCGCGACGCGCGAACAGGATGTGTCGATCCATGGGTCGGAGGTCGCGCGCGTGATGGGGATGCGCAATGCGCTGATCACCCGGCATCTGCTCGAGCGCGCCGAACTCGTCCGCCGTCAGGCCGCGCTCGCCGGGACCTCGGGGCAGTTTCTCGCGATCACCAAGTTCCTTCGCCTGCTGCTCCAGTCCCTCGCGCTCGCGCTCGGCGCGCTGCTGGCGATCCGGCAGGATATTTCGGGCGGTGCGATCTTTGCGGCGTCGCTGCTGCTGGGGCGGGCACTTCAGCCGGTCGAGCAGATCCTCGGGGCGATGAAGCCGCTCGCTGCCGCGCGCAATGCCTATCGCGATCTCGATGCCTTCTGCCGGATGCCGGGACCCGCGATCGACGCGACGACGCTGCCCGCGCCGACCGGCCGGATCGACGTCCGCGGTATCACGGTGCGCGCGGAAGGCAGCGACCGCGCATTGCTGTCGGACATAAGTTTCGCGGTCGCGCCCGGCGAGATCGTCGCGCTGGTCGGCCCGAGCGGTGCGGGCAAGTCGACGCTTCTGCGCGTGCTGTCGGGTGCGCTGTCGCCGGACGCTGGCGAGGTGCGGATCGACGGTGCGAGGCTCGCGGACTGGAACCGCGAACAGCTTGGCCGGCACGTCGGCTACATGCCGCAATCCCCGTCGCTGTTCCCGACCACGGTGCACACCAACATCTCGCGGTTCCAGTCGGTGCTGGCGGGTGAGAGCGAGCAGCTCGACGCCGCAGTGGTCGAGGCGGCACAGGCGGCGGGTGCGCATGAGGTGATCCTCGGCCTGCCCAATGGCTATGCGACGATGCTGAGCATGGCGGACGGGTCGGGGCTGTCGGCGGGGCAGAACCAGTCGGTCGCGCTGGCGCGCGCGCTGTTCGGTACGCCGACGATCCTGTTCCTTGACGAGCCCAACGCGCATCTCGACAGCGATGGTGAGGCGCGGCTGGTGACGACGCTTTCGACCCTCCGCGCGCGTAGCGCGACGGTGATCGTGTCGACGCATCGGACCGGGCTTCTGCAGGCGGTCGACAAGATCATGGTGCTGCGCAACGGCACGATCCAGCTGTTCGACGACCGCGCCAAGGTGTTGCGCCCGCCCAGCGCGGGACCCATCGCCGCAACCGGAGGCGCACGATGATTCCCGCCGAGCTGGCCAGCCCGGTTCCCGCCGCCGGTGGCGCAAGCCTCGCGGATCGCCTCCGCCTCGACGACTCCCCGCGGCATGCGATCCTGATCGGCGGGCTGGTCGCGATCCTGTTCTTCGTCGTGGGGCTCGGTTGGGCGGCGTTCGCGCGGCTCGATGCCGCGGCGGCAGGCGAGGGGCAGGTGGTCGTCGCGGGCAATCGCCAGACCGTCCAGCACCGCGAGGGCGGGATCGTCGCGGCGATGGCGGTGCGCGACGGCCAGCACGTCCGTGCAGGCGACGTCCTGTTCCGGCTCGAAGGCGCCGAAGTCACCGCGAGCGAGCGTGCGCTGGCCGCCAGCGTCATCGACCTCCAGGCGCAACGGGCCCGGCTCGAAGCGGACGTTCGCGGCGGCGAAGTCGTCTGGCCCGCGGACTTCGCGTCCGCACAGGGCGACGACCTCCGTCTCGTCGAGCGGGCGAAGTCGCTCCAGCTTGCGCAGCGGGCGGCACGCTCGGCCGCGCTTGCCGCCAATGGCGCGGTTCTTCGCCAGCAGGAGGCGACCGTCGCGCAGCAGACGACCGGCTTTAACGCGCAGGCTCAGGCGACCGCCCGCCAGCGCGCCTCGCTCCGGCAACAGCTCGACAGCACGCGGGCGCTTGCCGACCAGGGCTATGTGTCGCGCAACACGGTCCGTGCGATCGAACGCTCGATCCAGCAGCTCGAAGGGACCGACGCCGACTATGTCTCACGCTCGGCGGCCGCGCGCGAACAAATCGGCCAGACCCGCGCGGAAGGCGTTCAGACCCGCCGCAAATATGTCGAGGAGAGTGCGACTTTGCTGCGCGACACGCAGTTCCAGCTGAACGAGGTCTTGCCCAAGCTGGCTGCGGCGCGCGAACAGCTGGCGCGCACGATCATCCGCGCGCCGGTGGCGGGCCGCGTGGTGGGGCTGCGCGTATTCTCCGTGGGGGGCGTGATCCAGCCGGGGCAGGCGATCCTCGACATCGTTCCCGACGCTGCCCCTTTGGTGGTCCGTGCGAACTTCTCGCCGGGCGATATCGACGGGGTGTTTGCCGGGCGGGAGGCGGAGGTGAAGTTCCTGTCGCTGCACGAACGCGACCTGCCGATCCTGCTCGGCAC
The DNA here is from genome assembly GCF_000783375.1 of Sphingomonas sp. Ant20. Classification (NCBI taxonomy): domain Bacteria; kingdom Pseudomonadati; phylum Pseudomonadota; class Alphaproteobacteria; order Sphingomonadales; family Sphingomonadaceae; genus Sphingomonas; species Sphingomonas sp. Ant20. The sequence continues at coordinate 6,035 of NZ_JRVI01000158.1, read as the reverse complement.
GGTTCGTACGGTTTCTGCGGATTCGCTTCGCGACGAGCAGACCGGTCGCAGCTATTTCAGCGCGGAGGTCACCGTGCCGCGTGCTCAGATCGCCAAGATCGAGGCTGTGCGCGGTCGCGATACGGGGATCCGCGCTGGCGTACCGGTCACCGTCCTCGTCAAGCTGCGGTCGCGGACCGCACTCGACTATCTGCTCGATCCGTTGACCGAGGCCTTTTCACGGTCGCTTCATGAACGCTGAGAGGATCTGCCTCGCCGTCGCCATGCTGCTGCTGCCGGCCATGCCCGCGCTCGCGCAGACGGCACAGGAGGCAGCTACCGCAGCGCCCGAAACGCTGGGGCAGGCGATTGCCGACGCCTATCGCAGCAACCCCTCGCTCGAGGGCCAGCGCGCCCAGCTTCGCGCGCTCGACGAGCAGATCGTCCAGGCGGGGGCCGCGTACCGGCTGACTGCGGGCATCAACATGACGCTGCAATATCAGTCGCAGGACCAGCGCGGGCTGCTTGGCGGTTTCGATACGGCGCGGGGGCGGACCCTGGGGGCGTCGCTGACCGCATCGCAGATCCTGCTGAACGGCGGGCGGACCGCGGCGCAGGTGTCGGCGGCCGAGGCAACCGTGCTTGCCGGCCGTGAACGCCTGCGCGAGGCGGAGAACGCGATCCTGCTCGAAGTCGTTGATGCCTATGTCTCGGTGCGGCGCGACCAGGCGCTGGTGGCGATCCAGCAGCGCTCGCTCGACTCCTATGGGCGACAGGTGACCCAGGCGATCGCGCGCGAACGGGGTGGCGACCTGACCCGTACCGACATCGCGCAGGCCGAGGCGCAGCGCGAGATCATCCGCGCGCAGCTGGCGCAGGCGACGGTCAACCTCCAGGCGAGCCGTGGGCGGTTCGCGGCGGTCGTCGGGCGTAATCCGGGCACGCTGCTCGTGCCGCCGACGCTGCCCGGCCTGCCGCGCTCGCTCGATGCCGCGTTCGCCGTGGTGGAGAAGGAGAGCCCGAGCCTGTGGCAGGCGATCCTCGCCACCAAGGCGGGGGACGCGCGGATCGCGGCGCAGCGCGCCGAACGTGCGCCGATCGTCGCGCTGTCGGGAAGCTATGGCTATGGAAGCCCCTATTCCTACCGCCTGCGCGATGCTGGTGCACAGCGACCGGCGGGGTCACGGTGACGATGCCGCTGTTGACCGGCGGCGTGATCGGCTCGCGCGTCCGCGCCGCGGTCGCCGAACGCCAGCAGCTCGGGTTCGAGGTCGAGACGGCGCGGCGCGCCGCACTCGCCAATGCCCAGAACGCCTGGAACCAGGCGGTGGCGGGTGGCGAACAGATGGCGGCGGGGCAGCGCGCGACCGAGGCGGCGGAGTCGGCGCTCACCGGGGTTCAGCGCGGCTTCGCGGAAGGATTTCGCTCGAACTTCGAGGTGCTGGATTCGGAACAGCGCCTGCTGACCGCGCAACTCGTGTTCGTCAACACGACCTATGGAGCCTATGCCGCCGAGGCGCGGCTTTTGGCCACGCTCGGGCGACTGCAGGCGGCGGCGATCGATCAGGCGGTACCGGCCTATGATCCGGCGCGGAATACGCGGGTGGTGCGGGCCAAGACATTCGGGCCGTTCGATCCGATACTTGCGCCGATCGACCGCGCGCAGAAGCCCGCCGGCACCGCCCCGGCTGCACCGATGATCGCGCCCGCCACCGACGCACGAATCAGGCCGGCGGCCGTCCAAGCCTTGCCAGGGCCGATCGGCAATGTGCTGCCGATCGCGCCGGTTCCGGTGATTGCGGGCCCGGTCGCGGCCGATCTGAGCGATACGGTGGTCACGAGCGGAAGATGATCCGATCCGGCGTACTCGCGTCGGCTACCGCTCGATCAGTGTTCCGTAGAGTTTCTCATAGGCCCCGATGATCGTGTCGTGATCATAGTCGCGGCGGACGCGTTCGCGCATGGTTTCGCCCATTGCCGATCGCATTGCGCGATCGCCCGCGATCGCGAGGATGCCCGCCGCGGTCGCTGCGGGATTGACCAGCGGGGTGACGATGCCGCCATGGCCTGAGTCCGCCCCGCCGCGTCCCTCGATCATCTCGCGGCAACTTCCGACGTCGGGCGCGACCACGGGGATCCCGCAGGCCCCGCCTTCCAGGATCACCAGCGGTTGCGCTTCGGACAGGCTGGTGAGCACCAGCAGGTCGATCCTGGCCATCCAGTCCTCGATCCGCACGCGCCCCGCGAAGTGGAAGACCGGGGACAGGCCCAGATCCTCGACCAGCCGCGAGCATTCCGCAGCATATTCCGGGTCCTCGTCCTCGGGGCCGAGCACGACGAAGCGGATGTCGGGGCGTTCGGCATTCGCGATCGCGGCGGCGCGGATGAACGTCTTCACGTCCTTGATCGGGACCACGCGGCCGAGCAGCGCGACCAGCGGGTGTGCCGGATCGCGCTGGTCGGGAAGTGCGGCGAACCGCTTCGAATCGATCCCGTTGGGGATGACGCGGACCCGGTCGGCGGCCGCACCCAGCCGGCGCTGGACCGCCGTATTCTCGCCGTACAGCGCAACGATCGGATCGCAGCTGTCATAGCAGGCGGTCGCATAGCTGGTGAAGGCACGGACCCAGAGGTCGCGCAGGTCGCGTACGCTGCGTTCGAGCTCGAGCCCGGTGTCGACCTGATCGCCGATCCAGTCCGCCATCATCACCTCGATCTGGCGTTCGAGCAGGTAGATGCCGTGTTCGGTGATGAACGCCGGGCGCCCGGTCTCGCGCGCGGCGCGGGCGGCGAGCAGACCTGCGAAGCCGGTCGAGATCGTGTGATAGGCCTTGGCGCGCGGCAGGGGCGCCGTCAGCACCGCGAGCAACCCGCCGAGCAGCACGCGCATCGCCCAGAAATAATGATGGAACGAGGCCTTGGGCAGCATCGCCTGATAATGGCGCCTGAGCCGTGCGAAGACGGCCGGGTGCGACAGGATGTCACCGGGGGTAAGCGGTCGCGCGATGCCGCCGATCACGTCGATCAGCGTCGCCAGCCGCTCCGCGCCACCGGTTGCAACGAACGCGACCAGCGCGTCGGCTATCGGTACCGCGATCCGGTCCGGGATCGCGCGCGGCATCGCCGGCGCGGGCGCCAGACCGATTTCGACGACCGCGACGACGTTGGGCGGCGGGGCGAGCTGGAACGCGAGCAGCCCTGCACCCGGCTTGATCGCGGCGATCACAAACCTGACGTCGGGCAGATGCGTGATCAGATCCTGCAGCCAGCCGGATACGCCGCCGATCACATAGGGATAGGCGCCCTCGACGATCAGGCAGATGTCGGCGTCCGGCATGTCGAGCGGCGCGTGCCGGGACGTTTCGGCCAAGGCGGACAGCGGGATCATGCCACCGCGCCCGTCAGCCACCAGTTCGCCAGCGTCGTCGCGCCGCGGTCGTTCGCGCCGGTCGGACTATCGGCCCGGTCCACCGACGCCTGAATCGCGGTCGCCATCCAGTCGATCGCGTCATAATCGCCCGCGGCCCAGAACGCCTCGATCATCAACGCATCGCGCGTGTCCGCATGCCGGTTGTCCCCCCCCGTCCGATCCCGCGGCAGCCATCGTCGCAACCGCGTCCTCGCGCAGGTGGAGGCGCTGTGAGTCGGACAGCAGCACGTCCGAACGCGCGTGATCCCCGAGCAGCCGCGCCAGATTCGTCACGGCGTCCGGATCGCCGCCATCGGCAACGCGGGCTGACAGCCGCGCACGGGCGAGCACCAGATTTTCCGCGACGCGCGCCGACGCGGCCGCCGCAAGCGCGCGGATCGTCTGGTCGCTATCGGTCAGCGCCAGCGCGATGAGCGGCGACAGCGCGGGCTCGAAGGACCGCACCACGGTCTCCAGTGCCCGCCGCCGCTCGGCGACCGCGCCGTGACGCATGATCGTGACCAGCGAGCTCAGCGTATCGGGGGTGGCGTGATGAACCCGCCCGTCGAGCATGCGGGCCACCGCGAGACGCGCGCCGCGCTGTGCGGAACGCCCGGCAACAGGGCCGAACATCTCGTCGTCGGTCCGGTGTGCGGCAGGTCTGACGAAGCGAGCAAGGGGCAGGGCAACAAGCAGGCCAAGCGGGCCCGTCACACCCAGCATCGCCGCCGCAAAACCGGCCGCCGCACCGCTGCGGAGCCACAAAGTGAGCCCAATCCCGCTAGCCACGACATGGACTGCGAGCGCCCAGCCGGCCGCAAGTTCGAAAAGCCAGCACGCCGTCAGGACGACCATCTCCAGCAGCGCGAGCGCAGCGAGGCGGTGGATCACGCGACCAGCCCGGCGGCTCTGACCGGCCGCTGGGTTGCGTGAAGCGTATCGGCGAGCAGCGGCGTCAGCCAGGCGGCGATCTCGGTCATTTCGGCGGTACGGCTCGCGTTCAGCGTCTCGAACGGCAGCGCATGTAGGACCAGGCACCCGACAAGTTCGCCGGTCTTCAGATCGGGCAGCGCGATCGCGGCGACGCCGATACCGTCGAGCAGGCTACGATCGCTGCGCTTCGCGACGTGCAGGATCCCGTGGGGCCGTGCCATCCGCTCCATCAACGTCGCTGGCAGGGTGTCGCGCCGTCCCGCGGTAACCGGCCCGCGGATCCATGCGCGGGCCTCGTCACTGGTCATGCGGTAGCAGGTGAAGTCGGGGGTTCGTGCGGCAAGCGCGATCAGTTCGCTGATTGCGCCACGTCGTTCAGCCAGGTCCTGCGAACAGAGTCGCGCGGCCGTCTCAATCGCATGGCCGACGGTATGCGCCTCGGTCGCGATCTGCACCTGCAACAGCCGGTTGGTCCGCGACAGCGCCGCAAACGCCTCGGTCAGCCGCGCCAGGTTCCGCGCCGCAACCCCGCCGCGCTTTTCCAGCCGATCGTGCCGTGCGGTCCGCATGATCGTCACCTCGCCGATGACTCCGGCAGCGACGAACCACATCAATGGCTGGAGCGACAGATGGAACAGGTGGTCGAGATAGTCGCGCGCGCCCGTGTCGTCGTGGACATGCGCGAGCCATAGCCCCGACGCGATTCCCGCCGCGAGGACGCCGGGGCCGGTGCCATAGGCGAGCGCCATGACCAGCACCGGCAGCCAATAGGGGTTGGGCTGGACGCGCGTGAACCCGGTTTCGCCCGTCAGCCACCAGTCGAACGCAGCCAGCACGGCGAAGGTGAGGGTGATCTCCAGCGCGATGCGCACGGGGCGTCGCCACCGGGTCTGCCATTTTGGCGCAGCGTCGTCGTGCGTCACTGCGTATCCCCGAGGCTGCGTGTCAGCAGCGCGCGCGCATAGAGCTGGCGACCTGCAAACCCCTGCCGCGCGATCGACGTGATGCCGCCGCTGCCCTCGACCCGCCACGCGACCGCGATCGGGGCGGCGAGGCCGAGGCTGGCGGTGGGGCCATCACCGCCGAACCGATCGACAGTCCAGCCCGCGAGCGCGGTCATCTGCACCGCGCCGACCGCGCCACTGGCGAGGCCTTGGATGGTGTGGTTCTCGCGGGTGGCCAGCGGGATGACGGCAAGGCGGTCTGCGCCAAGCTGCATACGCTGAACATATTCCGCGTCGAAGCGGTAGGTCAGCCCGAGCGCCGGGAACTGGCGGCGAATGAGATAATCCACCCCGGCGCTCGCGACGATGGTGTCGCTTGCACCGCTACCGGTTGCGAGGCCGTACCGGTAGGCGCCGAAATCTCCTTGCGCGACCACGCCCGGCGTCAGGCGGTAGGTGACGCCGATCAGCGCGCGCGAGAGATATCCTCCCGCCAGCACCTGCGCCGGGGTCGAATAGTCCGGCATGTGGCGGCTCAAGGTCGCGCGGAACTGAGCGTCGGCGGCCCCTGCCGTAATCCTGGCACCGCCACCCGTCACCGCATCGTCGAGCGCGGCGGAGGCGAAGAGCTGGATGCGGACCGCGCCGTCGAACGCTGCGGCCAGCGAGGCGTCGACGACGGTGTCGCCGGATCGCACGGTCGGCGCGGCGGTGGCGACGTTGCTGACGAGATGGCGAACGCCGCCTCCCACGTCGAGCGTGCCGCCGAC
>NZ_JRVI01000157.1:0-7361 GCF_000783375.1 Sphingomonas sp. Ant20 | reverse complement strand
TAATAAGACGGCGCTTCGTCATCGCCACCTTTCCAACTGGACCCCGGCCTCCGCCGGGGAGGGTGATTGTAAACGCTCTCGGTTTGGCGCTCAGGCCTTTTTCAGTGCCCAGCTCACGCTCGCGCCGCCCGCCGCGGCCTCGCCGGTGATCATCAGTTGCTGCGTCGCGACCGGGCGGCCGTCCGCGTCGATCCAGACGCTGTCCTCGACCACCAGCGCGCCGCCGCGGCAGCGGAACTGCCAGATCGCGCCGCCCGGCAGGCGGAGGATCGCGCCCAGACCGTCCGCGGTCGGCGACACCTGCACCCCCGCACCCAGATGGAAGCGGATCGCGAACAGCGAAAGGCCCAGGCGCCGCTTGCTGCCCTTGGGCAACAGCGCGTCTTCGCCCCGTAATTCACGGCCGTCGCCGGTCAGCATCAGCTGCCGGCGGTGCACAAAGCCCCAGCGCCGGACATAGCCGTCATGGCTCGCTTCGATCCGGCTCGCTGCCTCCGATTCTTGCCGGCTCAGCTCGACTTCGGCAACGCCGCGGCCGAGCGTTCCGTCGGCGTGGATCGCGGTCGAGTTGCTGTCGGCGATCGTCAGCGTCGAATGCGCGGCGGTCGACCGCAGACCTTCGACCATTGCCGGCGGCAGTTGCGCGATCCCTGCCCGTGCGCCGCCGCAATTGACGACAAGCCGCGCCGGGCCATCGGAGAATTCGAACGCGAGCGTCGAAGCGCACCCGCCTTCGACCAGGCGTGCGACGGGTGGCGGCGCGGCGTCGACGATCAGCACCGAGGAGGCCGCCGCCAGCCGCTGATAGCCCCAGTCGCGCGCCTGGCGGAGCGGCCGGGTCCGGACGCCGCTCGCCTCGATCACCGCGCGACCTGGGTCTCGCTTGCGGGGCCCCCGCCCTGCCAGCTCGACAGCCCAAGATCGCCATGCGTCACGCCGAGCAGCGCCGCGACCATCCTGGTGAGCGTCGTCGCGACGGGTTCGGGCAAGGCCAGATTGCGCGCCAGGTAACTGTCCTGAAGCAGCGTCAGAAGCTGGATCGAGTCGAGCAGCATCGCCGGGCTGCGCGAGACCGAACCGCCATCGTCGAACAACCCCGTGCCGAGCGCGCGCAGCAGCCCGGCCTCACCGACGCGCGGCGTGGGTCACCGCCCGGGATCAGCAGCCCGGCGGCGACGACGCCGCACCATGCCGCGATCCGCGGTGCGCCCGCGGGCACCTTGTCCGCGCTTCGATCAAGGTGCAGCGCGCCCCGCGCGAGCGCGTTCAGCACCTTCGAGCGGTAAACGAGGTCAGACGACGACAGGATCAGCGGCGCATGCGCGGTCCAGAATAGGATCCGCCTGCCCCAGAGGTCCGGCCGCCACGCGATCCCGCCCGGCGTGTCGGCATAGGCGGTCAGCCACAGCCCCATCAGATATTCGGCGATCGGTGCCCCGCGCGCGCGGGTTGCGACAGTCGACAGGTCGCGCAGCCAGGCAAAGCTGTGGAAATAGTCGGCAAAGGGACCGGGCAGCGGCTTTGCCAGATCGAGCGTCTCGATATCGCGCGCCTCGCCGCGGAACGACAGCAGGCCCTCGAGCAGCATCGTGCCCCGCGGGATGTCACCGAGCACCGGATCCTCGGGGACGGCGATCAGCTTGAGCGGATAGCGCCCCTTGAGCCGCAAGGCATGGAGCGGCGTACGCCAGGTCAGGCGGTGAAAGCGCTCCGCCAGCCGGTCGGCGAGCGACAGCCCGTTGTCGCCGCCGAGCCGGATCAGGCGACGACCTTCGTCGATTCCGTCGAGTGCGGGATCAGTCACGGAATCGGGCTGGTCGGTCAACCGCCCCTCAATGCCGCGATGTTGGCGGCATACTGTGCCGGCCCCCCGCGAAACACCGACGTCCCCGCGACCAGCGCGTCCGCACCCGCATCGATACAGCGCTTCGCCCATTCGGCGTCGACACCGCCATCGACCTCGAGATCGATCATGCGACCGCTCTTCTCGATCATCGTCCGGATCGCGGTGATCTTCTTGAGCTGGCTGGGGATGAAGCTCTGCCCGCCAAACCCGGGATTGACGCTCATCACCAGCACGAGGTCGACCATGTCGAGCAGGTAATCGAGCATCTTCGCCGGCGTACCGGGGCAGATCACGACACCCGCGCGCTTGCCGAGCGACTTGATGTGCTGGAGCGAGCGGTGGATGTGCGGGCTGGCCTCGTAATGCACGGTGATGCAGTCCGCGCCGGCCTCCGCGAACGCATCGAGATATGCGTCGACGGGGGCGATCATCAGATGGACGTCGAACGGCTTGGCGGTGACGCCGCGCACCGACTTCATGACCGCGGGGCCGAACGAGATGTTGGGGACGAAATGCCCGTCCATGACGTCGATATGGATCCAGTCGGCGCCGGCCGCATCGATGGCGCGGACCTCCTCACCCAGTTTGGCGAAGTCGGCGGACAGGATCGAGGGGGCGATGCGGACGGGTTGCATGAATGTGTCCTAGCGGGGGATTCACGTGGTGCGAAGGCCTTCAATCCTCCCCCAAAGCGGGGGAGGAATGGTCAGGCGCGCTTCAGACGGGTGATGAAGAAGCCGTCGCAACCGCCTTGTTCGGCGAGCATGCCCGGCAGCGTGCGGACGGTACCGGTGTCGGTCGGCGTGATCCCGGCGGGGAGCTCGGCCTGATCGACCGGCACGATCGAATAGTCGCTGCGCGCAGACAGGAACGCGTCGAGCTGCGCCTCACCCTCCGACGGTTCGAGCGAACAGGTCGCGTAGACGAGCGTGCCGCCGGGCTTCACCCAGTCGGCCGCGCGCGCGAAGATCCGCGCCTGCAGCGCCGCGGTTTCGGCAATGATCGAGGGGCGGACGCGGTGGAGCACGTCGGGGTGGCGGCGGAAGATGCCGGTCGCACTGCACGGCGCGTCGATGAGGATCGCGTCGGCGGGCTCGGCGGGCGCCCATTCGAGAAGGTCGGCGTTCACCACCTCGGCCTTCAGATGCGTGCGATAGAGATTCTCTCGCAGACGCTTGATCCGGCTCTGCGAATTGTCGACCGAGGTGACGGTCCAGCCCGCGGAGGCGAGCTGCAGCGTCTTGCCGCCGGGTGCCGCGCACAGATCGAGGACATGGCCCTTCCCCTTGCCCAGCAAGCGCGCGGGCAGTGAGGCGGCGATGTCCTGCACCCACCAGGCGCCGTCGCCAAAGCCCTCCATGTCGGGGACCGAGGCGTGATCGCCGAGCCGCAGATGCCCGGGCATGAAGCTCTCGCCGCCAAGCTTTTCGCGCCAGCCTTCGGTCTCGGCGGGGTCGGCGATCGTCAGGTCGAGCGGCGGCGGTGCGGCGATCGCACGGCCGGCATCGTCGACCATCTCCTCGCCCCATGCGGCTTCCCAGCGCAGCTCGACCGGAGCGGGCAGCGTGGGCACCTCGGGCAGCAGCATGTTGGCGCGGAACAGCGTCCCGAACACGCCGTGGACCAGCTTGCGCGGGCCACCATCGACCAGCGGCAGCACGGTCGAGATCGCGGCGTGCGACGGCGTACCGAGGATCAGCACCTGGACGAGCGCGATCCGCAGCGCCATCCGCGCCTTCGCATCGTCGGGCAGATTGGTCTTGGTGACCGAATCGATCATCGCGTCGAGATCGGGGAGACGGCGCAGCGTCTCGGCGGCGATCGCATGCGCAAGCCCGCGATCGGGCCCATGGATCGCGCGGGTCGCGGCGGGCAGCGCCGATTCGAGCGATTCGCCACGACGCAGCACCGCATCGAGCAGGCGCAGCGCGGCGCGGCGGGTGGGGACGCCAAGCGGCTCGGGGGCGTGCGTGTAGTCGGGCATGAGAAGGTCCTTCGCGTTCGGGTGCCGCGCGCTGCATTGGCAAGTCGCACGGCGCGCCCCATGTGGCGGTTACGACGCCAACACGCAATCCGGAGAGCCATGATGGGCCAGCGCCCCGACCATGTGAAGCCACCCGCCTATCTGTCGAAGGATACACCGGTGCCACAGCCCGAGCCGATCGTGCCCGACAAGGATCCCGAACCGCGCGACCCGACGCGCTATGGCGACTGGGAACTGAAGGGCATGGCGATCGACTTCTGACAAGTGGCCCGCTTACCCCCCCGGCGGAGGCCGGGGCCCAGTAGGAGAGGTGGGCGTAACGTAGCGCCGCCGTTCGTTAGCGACGTTTCCCAACTGGGCCCCGGCCTTCGCCGGGGGTGGTGTGTCGATCGAAACGACGGGTAAATCTGCGGCAGCGGTCCTGACGCAGGCGGAACGTATTTCACGGCGGCGCGTCGCGGTAGGATGAGGGGATTCTTCGCAAAACGCTGGGTGAAAATCACCGGCATCGTCGTCGCGGGCGTGGTGGTGCTGGGGTTGATCGTGCTCGCCGCCTTCCCCTGGGGCTCGCTCAAAGGCGTGATCCAGCGGCAGCTCACCGCGCGGTTCGGCCGTCCGGTGACGATCGGCGGGATCGAGCGCGTCGACACGTTCGGGTTCAGCCCGACAATCCGGATCACCGACGTCCGTATCCCGCAGGCGGAATGGGCGGGAACCGGCGATTTCGTCCGGTTGCGCGAGGCCGCAGCCACCTTCTCCGGGCTCGCACTGCTGAAAGGTGCGTTCGGGCCGCGCGACGTGAAGGCGCGCGGACTGCGGCTCGTGCTGGTCCGCGACAGGAACGGCCGCACCAACTGGGAACGACCGGGCAAGCCGAAGGGCGGCGGGAGCTCCACCGACCTCGACGGACTGACGATCAGCGACAGCGTGATCGCCTATCGCGACGACAAGCAGGACCGGTTCGTCACCGCACGCTTCACCTCCGATCCGGTGTACGGCATCCGCGCGGCCGGCAACGGCACGATCCGCGGTGCGGCGGTGCGGATCGCCGTGGCGGGGCCTTCGGTAGCGCGGTTCCAGGGCAAGCCCTGGCCGTTCACCGCGTCGATCGACGGCGACGCGCTCTCGATCACCGCGAAGGGCCAGATGGACCACCCGCTCGACACCGACGCGATGGAGCTCGACGTGACCGCGCGCGCGACCGATCTCAAGCTGATCGACGCGGTGATCGAAGCGGGGCTGTTCCGCACGCAACCGGTGTCGTTCTCCGCGCATGTCCGCCACGACCAGCCTAAATGGACCGTCACGCAGCTGAAGGGCGTGGTCGGACGGTCCGATTTCACCGGGCATGTCAGCGTCGACAAACAGGCCGGCCGGAGCAAGGTCGACGGCGCGATCGTATCGCGACAGTTTGATTTCGGTGACCTGGCGTCGGACGAGGGGAAGGCGAAGGGGGCCGCGCTCGAACGCGCAATCGGCCCGCGGCTCGTGCCCAATACGCGGATCGATATCGGCAAGATCGACACGACCGACGCGCGGATGGCGTTCCGGATCAAGCGGATCGTGAGCGCCAAGGGCGCGTCACCGATCCTGTCCGCCAGGGGTGTGCTGGCGATCGACCACCAGCTGCTGACGCTCAGCGACCTCGACGCGCGATTGCCGCATGGTCGGGTCGAGGGGAAGCTGACGGTCGACCAGCGCGGCGACCGCAAGGTGCCGATGGTCGATATCAACCTGCGGCTGCGCGGCAGCAGCGTGCAGGATCTCGCGGGCGGCGGCGGCGAGTTCAGCGGCAATGTCAGCGCGCGCGCACGACTGAGGGGGCCCGGCACGACGATCCGCGCGGCGGTCGGCAATGCGAACGGCACGATCGGCTTCGTCGCGCGTGACGGGCAATTGCCGCAAGGAATCGCGGCGGCTTTGGGATTCGATGCGGCGCGCGCGCTGCTGGCGAAGGATGGCGAGCGCGCGGGGCTGCGCTGCGTCGTGCTGAAACTCGACGTGACGCGCGGCCATGGTCGGATCGATCCGATGATCGTCGACACGACCGCCAGCCTGTTGCGCGGTCAGGGGAGCGTGGTGTTTCCCGGCGAGACGCTGAACATCCGGCTGACGGGCACGCCGAAACAGCATGCGCTGCTGCGCTTGCCGGGGTCGGCCTATATGACTGGCACGATCGAGCGGCCGGCGGTGACGATCCCGCCCGAGGTGAAGTCGGTCGGCAACATCTTCAAGGCGATCGGCCGCGCGATCACGGGGAAACAGGGTCCGACCGCAAGAGATGCGGATTGCTCGGGGCTGGCCGCGCGGGTGCTGCGGTAACCTGATCCTCCCCCGGCACGGAGAGAATAAAGCAATCGCCTCCTGTCACCCCGCCTCGTCCTTGAGCGGCCGCGCGAGGAGATCCCCGATCACGTCGCGAACCGGGGCGCCTTCGAGCAGGCGGCACACCGCTTCGGTGATCGGCATGTCGACGCCCGCGTCACGCGCGGCCTCGCGCAGCACGGGGGCGGTGAATGCGCCTTCCGCGACCGTGCGGCGATCAGCCAGCAACGCCGCGGCGGCCTCGCCGCGCCCCAGCCCGACGCCAAGCGAGAAATTGCGCGAACTCGTCGAGGAACAGGTGAGCACGAGATCGCCGAGCCCCGACAGCCCGGCGAGCGTCTCCGCGCGGGCGCCGCGCGCGAGCCCGAACCGCGTCATCTCGCAAAGCCGCGCGCAATCAGCGCCGCACGCGCATTCTGGCCGAGCCCGGCGCCCTCGACCACGCCGCAGCCGATCGCGAGCACGTTCTTCACCGCCCCGCCGATCTCCGCGCCCGCGACGTCGGTCGACGCATAGGTCCGGAAATGCCGCGCCGCGAGTCGGGTCGCGAGTGCCTCGCCAAGCGCCTCGTCCTCGCAGGCGAGCGTCACCGCGGTCGGCAGCCCCGCCGCCACCTCATGCGCGAAGGTCGGCCCCGACAGCACCGCGATCGGCGCGTCGGGATGTACCGCGCGCGCGACCTCGCCGACCAGCCGCTTGCTCCCCGCCTCGATCCCCTTCGCGCACAGCACCAGCGGGATGCCGCCGACCGGCGCGGCGGCGAGCACGCTGCCGACATGCTGCGCGGGTGCGACGACGAGGATCGCGTCCATGTTGGCCAAGGCGCCGAGATCGCCGGTGGCGCGGATCGTCGGCGACAGCGCGACGCCGGCGAGAAACAGCGCGTTCGCATGAATCGCGTTGATCGAGTCGACGACGGCTGGCTCGCGCGCCCACAGGATGACGTCGCGACCTTCATGCGCGGCGACCTGTGCCAGCGCGGTGCCCCAGGCGCCGCCACCGATGACGCCGATCCTCATGCCTTCACCCCTGCGCCGCGCACCGCCTCGGCGTCGGGATCGAGCGGCCAGCGCGGGCGGGCCGCGGTATCGAGCGGGTCGGTCAGTCCGGCGGCGAACCGCTCCGCCCCGGCCCAGGCGATCATCGCTGCATTGTCCGTGCACAGCCAGAGCGGCGGCACAAACCGCAGGCCGCGGGTCGCGCGCA
>NZ_JRVI01000156.1:0-13399 GCF_000783375.1 Sphingomonas sp. Ant20 | reverse complement strand
GCCCCTTCGGGCGCGATCGCGTCGGGCCCGGTCGTCCGGGTCGCCCGCGGCAACAGCATGACCATCGTTCCGGTGGGGGGGAAGTAAGATGCGTACGAGCATGACAGGGATGCGGGCGTCGCTCGGCTGGTCGTTCGCCGCGGTGCTCGCCGCGGCAGGTACCGCGCCCTCCGCGCCGGCCATCGCGCAGGCGCAGGTCTCGGCCGCTCCCGCTGGGCTGGTTCAGGTCAATACCGGGCGTGGCCGACTGGTGACGCTGTCGCGGCCGATGAGCGACCTGTTTGTCGCCGACGACACGATCGCCGACGTCCAGGTCCGCTCGCCGACCCAGCTCTACATCTTCGGCAAGAAGACCGGCGAGACGACGATCTCGGCGACCGCCAAGGGCGGCGCGATCGTCTACAGCTCGACGGTACGAGTCGGCAATAATCTCGATTCGGTCCAGCAGATGCTCGGGCTGGCGATGCCCGATGCGCAGGTCGTCGCGACGCCGATGAACGGGCTGGTCCTGCTCACCGGCACGGTCGCCGCGCCCGAGGATGCAGCGGAGGCCGAACGGCTGGTCCAGGCCTTCGTCGGCGATGCGACCAAGGTCCTGTCGCGGCTCAAGACCGCGACGCCGCTCCAGGTCAACCTGCAGGTCCGCGTCGCCGAGGTTTCGCGCAGCTTCGTCAAGACGATCGGCGTCAACCTGACCAGCCGCGGGTCGGGCAATTTCCTCTTTAACATCGCGCAGGGGCGGCAAGGCACCATCACCACGGTCCCCGGCGTCGTCGGGGTTCCCGGCGCGGCGATCGACGCGAACGGCGCGGTGCCCGGCAACACGCTGTTCGGCTTCCCTGCCAAGTCCACCACCGGCTCCACGATCGGGATGGCCGGGCGCCTGCTCGGGCTCGACCTGCTCGCGGCGATCGACCTTGGCGAGCAGACCGGACAGGTCTCCACGCTCGCCAACCCGAACCTCACCGCGCTGTCGGGCGAGACCGGGACGTTCCTCGCGGGCGGCGAAGTGCCGATCCCGATCGCGCAGGCGCTGGGCACGGTGTCGGTCGAGTATAAGCAATATGGCGTCAGCCTCGCCTACACCCCGACCGTGCTCTCGGACGGTCGCATCTCGTTGCGCGTCCGCCCCGAAGTGTCGCAGCTCGATTATTCCAACGCGGTCACGCTGAACGGCACGCGGGTGCCGGGGCTGACGACGCGGCGGACCGAGACGACGGTCGAGCTCGGCTCGGGCCAGAGCATGATGATCAGCGGGCTGCTGTCGAACAACCACAACAACACCTACGACAAGACGCCGGGGCTCGCGAGCCTGCCGATCATCGGCGCGCTGTTCCGCTCCAACAGCTTCCAGCGCAACGAGACCGAACTGGTGGTGATCATCACCCCCTATCTGGTCAAGCCGGTCAACAACCCGGCGGACATCGCGCTGCCCACCGACGGCTACAAGGCACCGACCGATGCCGGCCGGGTCCTGCTCGGCGATCTCGGCGGCGGAACGACGGGCGGGCGCCGGCCGGTGCCGAGCGTCGCGCCGATGGGCTATGCCAACCCCGCGATCGGCGCTGCCGCGCCGATCGGCCCCATGCCGACTCGCGACCCGCAGCAGCCGGCCATCCAGACGGGCACCAAGCCGAAGACGAGCAAGGGCGCCGCACCGATGCCCGGCTTCTCCAACTGATCCCGCGCCGCGCCATGTTTCAAGGACTTCGCACGATGACGAAACACCCGATCCTGCTGCTATCGCTCGGATCTGCGCTGCTGCTCGGCGGCTGTATGGGAACCGAGAATCGCGGTCTCGAATCGGTCCACCAGCCGGTCGTGAGCCGCGCCAATTATGCGCTCGACCTCGGCACCGCCGGCGGCACGCTGGCGCAGGGCGAGGCGCGGCGGCTGGCGGGCTGGATGACGACGATGCGGGTCGGCTATGGCGACCGCGTCGCGATCGACGATCCTGCGGGCGAAGCACCGATGGCGCGCGCGGAGATCGCCGACGTCGTCGCGGGCTATGGCCTGTTGCTGTCCCCCGACACCCCGGTCACGCAGCGCCGGTCAGCCCCGGCGCGATCCGGATCGTCGTCACGCGGATGCGCGCCGATGTCCCCGGCTGCCCCGACTGGTCGCGCGACGCGAGCATCGACATCGCCAGCCACACCTCGTCCAACTATGGGTGCGCGATGAACCGCAACCTCGCGGCGATGGTCGCGCGGCCCGAGGATCTCGTCCGCGGCTCCGGCGACGCCGAGACCTATGACCCGGCCTCCTCGTTCAAGGCGATCGATGTGTATCGCCGCGCGGTGCCGACCGGCGCAAACAACGCGCTGCGGTCCGAAACCGCAGGGGGCAAGTGATGAACGCACCCTGGAAGCCCGCAGGCATCGCGCACCGCGAACCCTTCGCCGCCTATGTCTGCGACGAGGCGACCGCCGAGGCGCTGCGCCCGATCGCGGCCGAGCTCGGCTGGTCGGTCGACAAGGTCAGCAAGGGCGGACTGCGCAACGCGATCCAGTCGCTGTCAGTGTCCGCCAGCCCGCAGATCCTGTTCGTCGACCTCGCCGAATCGGGCGATCCGCTCAACGACATCAACGCCCTGGCCGAAGTGTGCGAGCCCGGCACGGTGGTGATCGCGGCAGGCCAGGTGAACGATGTCCGGCTGTACCGCGATCTCGTCGCCAGCGGGATCCAGGACTATCTGCTCAAGCCGCTGCACCCCGACATGCTGCGCGAGGCGTTCGGCCATGCGCAGGCGATGCTCAGCGCGCCCAAACATGTCGAACATGCCCCGGCGCGTCCGCAATGCTCGATCGCGATCATCGGCACGCGCGGCGGCGTCGGCGCATCGACGATCGCGACGTCGGTCGCCTGGCTGATCGCGGAGAAGGAACAGCGCGCGACCGCGCTGCTCGATCTCGACGTGCATTTCGGCACCGGCGCGCTGTCGCTCGATCTCGAGCCGGGCCGCGGACTGACCGATGCGATCGAGAATCCGAGCCGGATCGACGGGCTGTTCATCGAGCGCGCGATGGTCAAGGCGTCGGAGAAGCTGTCGGTGCTGAGCGCGGAGGCGCCGATCAACGCGCCGCTGATGACCGACGGCGCCGCCTTCTACCAGCTGCAGGAGGAGATGTGTGCGGCGTTCGACTGCACCATCGTCGACCTGCCGCGCGGCATGCTGGTCCAGCATCCTCATCTGATCAGCGAGGTCCACCTCGCAGTGCTCATCACCGACCTGACGCTGGCGGCGGCGCGCGACACGATCCGCCTGCTGTCATGGATGAAGTCCAACGCGCCGAAGACCCGGGTACTCGTGCTCGCCAACCGGATGCATGCCGGCGGCCAGCTCGAGATCAGTCGCAAGGATTTCGAGGGCTCGATCGAGCGGCGGATCGATCATGTCGTGGTGTTCGACCAGAAGCTCGCGGCGCAGGCCGCCAAGCTCGGCAAGCCGATCGTCGAGGCCGGCAAGACGTCGAAGAGATCGTACCGATCGTCGCGCTCGTCACCGAACTGATGGTCGCGGTCGATGCCACCGGCACGGAGGCGGCGAGCGCCAAGACGCCCCGCCGGTCGGGCGGCGTCTCGCTGCTCGGCAAGTTCAGCGACCTGAAGGGGCTGATGGCCAAGCGGGCGGTCAAGTCGTGACGCCGCGCCGGCCGCGGATGCACGCCGATCGGCCACGGAAGGCCTAGGCGGCGATGGACATGCTTCCCGTCATCATGGTCGCGCTGGGCGGCTGCACCGTGCTCGGCCTGCTGGTGTTCGCCTTTGCCGGTCCCTCCACCGGGCGCGCGCAGACACGCCGGGTCGCGTCGCTGCGTCTGCGCCACGGCGACGGCGTCGCCATGCCCGAGGCGCAGATGCGCCGGATCGCGATGGCGGGCGACACGCGGATGGATCTGGCGGTCGGGCGGTTCCTGCCCAACCGTGCCGAGCTTGCCAAGCGGCTGGCGATGACCGGCAAGGACTGGACCGTCGGACAATATGGCATGGCGACCGCGGGGCTGACGCTGGTCGTTGCGTTCCTGATGCTGGTGCGTGGCATGCCGATCTTCCTCGCGCTGTTCGTCGGCCTGTTCGTCGGCATCGGCATCCCGCATCTGGTGGTCGGCAAGGTCCTCAAGCGCCGGGTAGCCAAGTTCACACAGAAGTTTCCCGACGCGATCGAGCTGCTGGTGCGCGGCTTGCGCTCCGGTCTGCCGATCAGCGAGACGATCGGCGTCGTCGGCGCCGAGGTCGACGGTCCGGTCGGCGAGGAATTCCGATCGGTCAGCGACAAGATGAAGATCGGCCGGACGATGGACGTCGCGCTGCAGGAGACCGCGGACCGGCTCGGCACGCCCGAATTCCAGTTCTTCGTCATCACCATCGCGATCCAGCGCGAGACCGGCGGCAATCTGGCCGAGACGCTCGCCAATCTCGCCCACGTATTGCGGATGCGCGCGCAGATGAAGCTGAAGATCAAGGCGATGTCGTCCGAGTCCAAGGCGTCGGCCTATATCATCGGCGCGCTGCCGTTCATCGTGTTCGGGCTGATCTGGTTCATCAACGGGACGTACATGCAGAAGTTCTTCATCGACGAGCGGCTGATGGTGATCGGCATGGGCGGGCTGTGCTGGATGGCGATCGGGTCGTTCATCATGTCCAAGATGATCAGCTTCGAGATTTAGGAGCAGGATGATGGGTGAGACCGCCGGACCTATGCTGCTCGGATTCGACGTCCTGTGGGTCGCGACGATCCTGTCGGGAGTCGCCGCCTTCGCGGTGATGGTGGCGATCTATGCCGCCACCACGGTCAGCGATCCGATGGCCAAGCGGGTCAAGGCGCTCAACGATCGTCGTGAACAGTTGAAAGCGGGCATCACGGCGTCGACCAAGCGGCGCGCCAAGCTCGTGCAGCGCCACGATGCCGCCGACCGTATGCGCGGCTGGCTGTCGTCGATGAAGGTCTTGCAGGACAGCCAGGTCAAGGCGGTCCAGGTCAAGCTGGCGCAGGCGGGGATCCGGTCGAAGGAATGGGCGCCCGCGGTGATCTTCGGCCGGCTCGTCCTGCCGATCGTGATCGGCGGCGCGATGGTCATCTGGGTCTATGGCACGGACGGCTTCGCGACGTGGAGCCCGCTCAAGAAATACGGTCTCGTCGCGGTCAGCTTCATCCTCAGCTACAAGGCCCCCGACCTGTATCTCGACAACAAGATCACCAAGCGCACCGATGCGATCCGCAAGGGCCTGCCCGACGCGCTCGACCTGCTGGTGATCTGTGCGGAGGCGGGGCTGACGATCGATGCGGCGTTCCACCGCGTCGCGCGCGAACTCGGCCGTGCCTATCCCGAACTGGGCGAGGAATTCACGCTGACCGCGATCGAACTGGGCTTCCTGACCGACCGGCGCAGCGCGTTCGAGAATCTCGCCGGCCGGGTCAAGCTCGACGCGGTGAAGGGCGTCGTCACGACCATGGTCCAGACCGAAAAATACGGCACCCCCCTCGCCTCGGCACTCCGCGTGCTGTCGAACGAATTTCGCAACGAACGGATGATGCGCGCCGAGGAAAAGGCCGCGCGGCTGCCGGCGATCATGACCGTGCCGCTAATCCTGTTCATCCTGCCCGTGCTGTTCGTCGTCATCCTCGGGCCCGCGGCCTGTTCGATCTCGGATGCGTTGCTCAAGAGCTGAGGCAACCCCAGCCGCAGCGGTTCGTTGAGCCCCCGTAACAGGAGGGTTTTCACGATGCCGTTGTTTTCCACACCGACGCAGTTCGCCGCACTGGGGCTGGTCCTGATCGCGGGCTGGTTGCTGGGCCTCGCCAGCCATCCCGGCGGCAAGAAGTGGAAGGCGCGCTATCTTGCCGAGCGCGATGCGCATGGCGCGACCCGCAAGGAGACCGACCTGCGCGCGAGTGCCGCCGAACAGCGTGCGGTCGAGGCGGAGCACGAGAATGCGCGGCTGGTGAAGGCGGCAGCGGCAGCGCCGGTGGCGGCCCCAATGGCAGCGCCCGTCGCACGGACGACGGCGGCGCCGGTCTCTCGGGATCGGGATGTGGCCTATTCGGACGGCTATGCAACGGGGCGGCCGGGCTATGCGACCGACGGCACCAAGCGCGGCTGGTTCGACTTCAACCAGCGTCGGTGAGGGTTCGGGGGGCGCCGTCCCCCCCAAAACTTTGTTCTCCCGCGAGGCGGGAGCCCATTCTGGATCTCCGCCTTCGCGGGGAAACACTCTTTTGCACTACCCCGGCGGAGGCCGGGGCCCAGTTGGGAATGTTTGGTAACTGTGGAGGGTCCCTAGTTACTCTGGACATTCCACCTGGGCCCCGGCCTCCGCCGGGGTGGTTGGTTACTGCTTGTTCAGCGCCGCCTGCGCCGCCGCGAGCCGCGCGATCGGCACGCGGTACGGGCTGGCCGAGACGTAATCGAGGCCGACCTTCTCGCAGAACGCGATGCTCGCCGGGTCGCCGCCATGCTCGCCGCAGATGCCGAGCTTGATGCCCGAGCGCGTCTTGCGGCCACGCTCTGCGGCGATCTCGATCAGTTCACCGACACCCTCGACGTCGATGCTGACGAACGGGTCCTTCGCATAGATGCCCTGTTCGACATAGGCGCCGAGGAACCGCGCCGCGTCGTCGCGGCTGACGCCCAGCGTCGTCTGCGTCAGGTCGTTGGTGCCGAACGAGAAGAATTCGCCGACTTCCGCGATCTCGCCTGCGCGCAGCGCGGCGCGGGGCAGCTCGATCATCGTGCCGACCAGATATTCGATCGTCCGGCCCTTGTCGGCGAACACCGCCTGCGCCGCCTTGTCGACGACCGCCTTCATCAGCTCCAGCTCGCGGCGGGTCGCCACCAGCGGGATCATGACCTCGGGGATCGGGGCCGCGCCAGACTTCTCCGCGACGTCGACCGCCGCCTCGAAGATCGCACGCGCCTGCATCTCGTAGATCTCGGGATAGGTCACGCCGAGACGGCAGCCGCGATGGCCGAGCATCGGGTTGAACTCGTGCAGCTCGGCCGCGCGACGCTTGAGCGTGTCGACGTCGATCCCGGCCGCGGTCGCGACTTCGGCGAATTCGGACTCCTCGTGCGGCAGGAATTCGTGGAGCGGCGGATCGAGCAGGCGGATCGTCACCGGCAGCCCGGCCATCACCTCGAGGATCTCGGTGAAGTCCTTGCGCTGTTCGGGCAGCAGCTTCTCGAGCGCGGCGCGGCGGCCCTTCTCGTCGCTCGCCAAGATCATCTGGCGGACGTTGGTGATGCGGCTGCTCTCGAAGAACATGTGCTCGGTGCGGCACAGCCCGACGCCTTCCGCGCCGAACTCGCGCGCGACCCGGCAATCCTCGGGCGTCTCGGCATTGGCGCGGACCTTGAGGCGACGAACCTCGTCCGCCCAGGTCATCAGCGTGCCGAAATCACCCGACAGCTCGGGCTGCACGGTCGCGACCGCGCCGATCATCACCTCGCCGGTGCTGCCGTCGATCGTGAGCAGGTCGCCCTCCTTCACCTCGCGGCCGCCGCAGCGCATGATCTTCGCCTTGGTGTCGATCGACAGCGTCCCCGCGCCCGAGACGCACGGGCGCCCCATGCCGCGTGCGACGACCGCCGCATGGCTGGTCATCCCGCCGCGTGCGGTCAGGATGCCGCGCGCGGCGTGCATCCCATGAATGTCGTCGGGCGAGGTTTCGGTCCGGACGAGGATCACCGCGACGCCGTCGGCGGCCTTCTTCTCCGCCGCATCCGCATCGAACACCACCGCGCCCGAGGCCGCGCCCGGCGAGGCGGGAAGCCCTTTGGTCAGCACGTCGCGCTTGGCATTGGGATCGAGCGTCGGGTGAAGGAGCTGGTCGAGCGCCATCGGCTCGACGCGCAGGATCGCTTCCTCGCGCGTGATCAGGCCCTCATTCGCCATGTCGACCGCGATCTTGAGCGCGGCCTTGGCGGTGCGCTTGCCCGCGCGCGTCTGGAGCATCCAGAGCTTGGTCTTCTCGACCGTGAACTCGATGTCCTGCATGTCGCGGTAATGGTTTTCGAGCGTGTCGAACACGCCCGCGAGCTGGCCGTACACCTCGGGCATCGCCTCTTCCATCGAGGCGGCCTTGGCGCCGGCGTCCTCGCGCGCGACCTTGGTCAGATATTGCGGGGTGCGGATGCCCGCGACGACGTCCTCGCCCTGCGCATTGATCAGGAACTCGCCGTAATAGGCGCGGTCGCCCTTCGACGGATCGCGCGTGAACGCGACGCCGGTCGCCGACGTGTCGCCCATGTTGCCGAACACCATCGCCTGGATGTTGACCGCGGTGCCCCAGCTGGCGGGAATGTCGTTGAGCCGGCGATAGACCTTCGCCCGCTCCGACTGCCACGAACCGAACACCGCGCCGACCGCGCCCCAGAGCTGGTCGTGGACGTCCTGCGGGAAGGGCTTGCCCCAGAGCTTTTCAACAAGGCCCTTATACTCGGTCACCAGCGCGCGCAGGTCGTCCGCGCTCAGCTCGGTGTCGAGCGTGAAGCCCTGGTCTTCCTTGGCGATCTCGAGCGCTTCCTCGAACGCGCCGTGATCGAGCTCGAGGACGACGTCGGCATACATCTGGATGAAGCGGCGATAGCTGTCCCACGCGAAGCGCGCGTCCTCGGCCTTGGCGGCAAGGCCCTCGACCGTCTCGTCGTTGAGCCCGAGGTTGAGGACGGTGTCCATCATCCCCGGCATCGAGGCGCGGGCACCCGAGCGGACCGAAACGAGCAGCGGGTCGGCGGCGTCGCCGAACACCTTGCCGGTCACGCCCTCGATATGCGCGAGGCCGGTCACGACCTCGTCGCGCAGGCCCTGCGGGAACTGGCCGCCCTCGTCATAATAGACCGCGCAGAAATCGGTCGAGATCGTGAAGCCCGGGGGCACCGGCAGGCCGATCGACGCCATCTCGGCGAGGTTCGCGCCCTTGCCGCCGAGCAGGTTCTTGTCGCCCTTGCCGCCGTCCGAAACACCGCCGCCGAAACGGTACACATATTGGGTCATCGCAGGTCCTCTAGGTGTTGTTGCGCGCAAGGCGGCAGAGATTGTCTTTGCAGGCGGGGCGGGTCAGCCCTCGATCTTCGAAAAGTCCGCGACGTTGTGCACTGCGGCGCGAATACGCTCAAGTAGCGCGAGACGGGCGGAGCGCTTGGCGGGATCGGGGTCGTTGACGATAACGCTATCAAAGAACGCATCGATCGGCGCCCGCAGCGATGCGAGCGCGGCCATCGCCGCGGCGAAATCTTCGCCCGCGATTGCTGCAGTTGCGCGGGGTTCGGCGGCGTCGAGCGCGGACTGGAGCGCGGCCTCTGCGGGTTCGGGCGCATACTGCTCCCTCTCACCTGCGCGGAGAGGGGGAGCAGAAGGGGCTTCCTTCTTCAGGATATTGGCGGCGCGCTTGTAACCGGCGAGCAGGTTCTTCCCGTCCTCGGTCGATATAAAATTCGCAAGCGCTTTGGCCCGCGCTTCGACCCGATCAATGCGGTCGTCGCTTCCAGTGCCCCAACCGGTGGAAGCTTGGACGTAATCATAGCGGATGCCGGCTTCGCGCAGCTGAACGCCGAGGCGATCATGCAGAAAGTCGGAGAGTACTATACCGAGCGCAGCATTCTCTTCCCCAGACCAGGCGCGAGCTGCCGCGTCGATCTTGAATTTGAGATTGGCCGTTTGAATCGTCCGCAAGACACCCAGAGCGGCCCTTCGCAAAGCGAACGGGTCTTTCGAGCCAGTTGGAAATAGCTTCACGGCAAAGAACGAGAATAGCGTATCCAGCTTGTCCGCCAGGCTGACCGCGACCGTCACCGGGTCAGTCGGGACATCATCGCCCTGCCCGACCGGCTTGTAATGGTCGCGGATCGCGGCGGCGACGGCGGGGTGCTCGCCCTGGGCTGCGGCGTAGTAGCCGCCCATCAGGCCCTGCAATTCGGGAAACTCGCCGACCATGCCGGTGACGAGATCCGCCTTGGCGAGACGCGCGGCGCGCTCGGCGAGGGTGGCGAGTTCCGCCCGGACCTCGGGCGCTTCTTCTGTTCCCCGGCGGAGGCCGGGGTCCAGGTGGGAAGGCTGTTGTGACGACGCGACGGCCTCAGCCAAGGCGCCGTCCCCAACTGGGCCCCGGCCTTCGCCGGGGAACGAAGAGGTAGCGGAGGACGAACTCGTACCCCCGACGATACCCTCTTCGACCAACCAGCGTGCGAGCTTGGCGACGCGGTCGACCTTGTCCGCCACCGTACCGAGCTTCTCGTGAAAGACGATCTTCTCGAGCTTATCCGCCTGCTCTTCGAGCGGCATCTTCAGGTCGGTGTCGTAGAAGAACTTCGCATCCGACAGACGCGCGGCGAGGACCTTGCGGTTGCCCTCGACGATCTTCGCGCCACCGTCGTGCGCAGCGATGTTAGCGGTACAGACGAACGCGTTCGCTAGGGTCCCGTCGGCGCTGCGGCAGACGAAATATTTCTGGTTCACGCGCGCGGTGAGCTGGATCACCTCGGGCGGCACGTCGAGAAACGCGGGATCGAACCGGCCGAGCAGCGGGATCGGCCATTCGGTGAGCCCGGCATTCTCGGCGACGAGGCCCTCGTCCTCGATCAGTTCGAGCCCGGCCTGCATCGCCGCCTCGCGCGCGTGATCGCGGATCAGCGTCGCGCGCTCGTCCTGGTCGACGATGACGTGGCAGGCGCGCAGCTTCTCGACATAGTCGTGCGCGCCGCCAATCGTGATCTGGTACGGATGGTGGAAGCGGTGGCCGAGCGTGGCAGCGCCGCTTGCGATGCCGGCGATCTCGAACGGCACGATCGTCTCGCCGAGCAGCGCGACGATGCCCTGCAGCGGGCGGACCCAGCGCAGCGATTCGGTGCTGGCGGAGGCATCGCCCCAGCGCATCGACTTGGGCCAGGGAAACGCGCGGACGATCGCGGGGATCGCCTCGGCAAGCACGTCCGCGGTGGCGCGGCCGGGCTTTTCGGTGACCGCGAAGAACGTGCCGCCGCGATCGACCAGCTGCTCGCGCGTGAGGCCGGTCTTGCGCAGGAACCCTTCGAGCGCCTGCGGGGGTGCCGACGTCTTGGGGCCCTTCACCTCTTCGGAGACGGCGGCGGTCTCGATCGGCAGGTCGCGTGCGATCAGCGCCAGGCGGCGCGGCGTCGCGTAAGTGACGATATCGCTGGTGGCGATCCCGGCCTTGGCGAGCTCGGCGCTGAACAGCCTGGCAAGGTCTTCACGCGCCTTCGCCTGCATGCGGGCGGGAATTTCTTCGGAGCGGAGCTCCAGGAGGAAGTCGGTCATTCGGGCTCACCGGTCGGAGCAAAAACACTCTGCGCTCTCTGCGCCTCTGCGCGAGATTCTGTTCGCGCAGAGGCGCAGAGGACGCGGAGAGAAGAAGAGATACAGCCTGCGGCACGAGGACGGGTCATGCCGCCCATCCGTGCTTGTCCATCCACGCAGCGCAGGAGCCTTTGGCGAGGTCGCGGACGCGGCCCATATAGGCCTGGCGTTCGGCGACCGAGATCACACCGCGCGCCTGCAGCAGGTTGAAGATGTGGCTGGCCTTGATCGCCTGCTCATAGGCCGGGATCGGCAGCTTGTGGCTCAAGCTGTTCTCGCATTCGGCGACATGCTTGCGGAACTGGTCGAACAGCGAGTCCGTGTCGGCGACCTCGAAGTTCCACTTCGACATCTCCTGCTCATTCTCCAGGAACACCTCGCCATAGGTGACCCCGGCGTCGTTGAACGCGAGGTCGTAGACGCTGTCCTTGTCCTGGATATACATCGCCAGCCGCTCGAGCCCGTAGGTCAGCTCACCCGCGACGGGCTTCATGTCGAAGCCGCCCATCTGCTGGAAATAGGTGAACTGCGTCACCTCCATGCCGTCGCACCAGACCTCCCAGCCGAGCCCCCCACGCGCCGAGCGTCGGGCTCTCCCAATCGTCCTCGACGAAGCGGATGTCGTGCTTGAGCATGTCGATGCCGATCGCCGCGAGCGACCCGAGGTACAGCTCCTGGAGGTTCGCGGGGGATGGCTTCAGGATCACCTGATACTGGTAATAATGCTGGAGCCGGTTGGGGTTCTCGCCGTAGCGGCCGTCGGTCGGCCGGCGACAGGGCTGGACGAACGCGGCATTCCACGGTTTCGGCCCGAGCGCGCGGAGCGTCGTTGCGGTGTGGAAGGTGCCCGCACCCATTTCCATGTCATAGGGCTGCAGGATCAGGCACCCGTGATCACTCCAATAGTCATGGAGCGTGAGGATCATGCGCTGGAAGCTAAGAGGCTTTTTCAGGGGCTGGGTCACGCGCGGGCTTTGGCGGATGGGGGTGCGCGAGGCAAGTGGTGCGTTGCGATCGCGCATCCTACATGGGGCCGACCAACGATGAGGATGCCCTCCCCTTGAAGCTGTTTTCCCGACTCGCGTCGCTCCGATCCGCCCCGCTGCGCTCGACGCTGTCCGCCATCGCGATGGCGTTCGCGCTGCCCGCCTGTGCACAGGTCGCGCCCAAACCCGCGCAGGCCGCCAACGATGCCGATCCCGCCCTGTGGGTGGTGAAGGACAAGGACACGACGATCTATCTGTTCGGGACGATCCATGTGCTGAAACCCGGCATGACGTGGTTCGACGAGGCGGTGAAGACCGCGTTCGACCGCTCGCAGCAGGTCGTACTCGAACTGGTCATGCCCGATCCCGCCAAGATGCAGACCCTGGTCATGGCAACCGGCGTGACCAAGGACGGGCCGACGTTGACCGAGCAGATCCCGGCGGACAAGCGCGCGGCCTATGCCAAGGCGGTGACCGATCTGGGGCTGCCGGCGAACGCGTTCGACCGGTTCCGGCCTTGGCTCGCGGCGACCAACCTGTCGATCGCGCCGCTGTCAAAGCTTGGCTATGACGCCGCGAACGGGCCCGAGCAGGTCATCACTGCCGCGGCCAAGGCGGCGGGCAAGCCGGTGACGGGGCTGGAGACGGCGGAGCAGCAGCTGGGCTATTTCGGCGGGCTGTCTCAACAGGCACAGCTGCAGTTCCTCGGCAGCACGATCGACGAACTCCCCAAGCTCGAGACGACGATGGCGACGATGGTCGACGAATGGGCGAAGGGCGATCCCGAGGCGCTCGCCAAGGAGATGAACGAAAGCCTGAAGGATTCGCCCGAGGTGGCGAAGGTCCTGCTGGTCGATCGCAATGCCCGATGGGCGGAGTGGGTCGCGAACCGGATGAAGTCGCCGGGGACGGTGTTCGTCGCGGTCGGCGCGGGGCATTTGGCGGGGCAGGACAGCGTTCAGGCGCAACTGGCGAAGCTCGGGGTGAAGGCGGAGCGGGTGCAGTATTGAGCGACCGAATCCCTCTCCCCTCGGGGAGAGGGAGGGAGGAGCCGCAGGCGACGGAAGGGTGAGGGCACGGCGTTTCGGGCACACCCGCCC
>NZ_JRVI01000155.1:0-2931 GCF_000783375.1 Sphingomonas sp. Ant20 | reverse complement strand
TCCGGACGGCATTCGAGGACCGCGAAAAGGCACGCGCCGAGCTGCGCGATCTGGCCGACACGCTGGAGGCGAAGGTCGAGGCGCGGACGCGCGAACTGGCGGCGGCGAACGACCGGCTGACAGCGGAGATCGCCGAGCGCGAGCGCGCCGAGGCGCGGCTGGTCCAGGCGCAGAAGATGGAGGCGATCGGCCAGCTGACCGGGGGCATCGCGCATGATTTCAACAATCTGCTGACCGCGGTGATCGGCTCGCTCGACCTGTTGCTGCGGCGCACCGACGACGAGAAGATCCGGCGGCTGGCGAGCATGGCGTTGCAGGCGGGCGAGCGCGGCGCGACGCTGACCGCGCAGCTCCTGTCCTTTTCGCGGCGCCAGCATCTGTCGCCGGTGCCGGTCGAGCCCAACCAGGTGGTGGCGTCGATGGCGGACCTGCTCGCGCGGTCGATCGGGGCGGCGGTGACGGTCGAGCTCGACCTGGCGGACGATGTCTGGCGCGCGATGGTCGATCCGACGCAGCTCGAGGTCGTGCTGCTCAACCTGGCGATCAACGCGCGCGACGCGATGCCGTCGGGCGGGGTGGTGCGGATCGCGACGCGCAACCTGGCCGCGGTGCCCGACGCGCTGACCGCCGAGCTGAACCCGGGCGCTATGTCGCGATCGAGGTCGCCGATACCGGTGCGGGGATGACGCCCGCGGTGCTGGCGCGCGCGTTCGAGCCGTTCTTCACCACCAAGGGGCAGGGCAAGGGCACGGGCCTGGGGCTCGCGCAGGTCTACGGCTTTGCCCGCCAGTCGGGCGGCACGGTCCGGATCGTCAGCGCGGAGAATGAGGGGACGGTGATCACCTTGTACCTGCCGCGGACGACCGAGGTCGCCGATCCGGTCGCGATCGAGCGGCTGGCCCAGGCGACCGGATCGCGGCAGCGGATTCTGGTGGTCGACGACGACAATGACGTCCGCGGGGTCGCGGCGCAGATGATCGAGGAGATCGGCTATCAGGTGGTCGCGGCGGCGAGCGGGTCCGAGGCGCTGACCGAATTCGGGCGCGCGTCGTTCGACCTGGTGCTGACCGACGTGGTGATGCCGGGCATGTCGGGCGTCGACCTGGCACGGCGGATCCGTGCGGTCGCGCCCGCCATGCCGCTGCTGTTCGCGAGCGGCTATGCCGATGTCGCGACGTTCGGCGACGAACTGGCGGCGGAGACGGTGCTGAAGAAACCCTATCGCATCGGCGAGGTCGCGGCGCGGATCGGCGACGCACTGTCGGCGGAGTCGACGCAGTAGCGCAGGTGACGGACATTGCAGCGTTTCGCGGCGGCGGTGCGGTGTATAGGATGGGGTAAGGCCCGTGCGTGTACGGTGATCAGGGACGCAGGATTTCGGACCCGGGGTGGGGGCAAGGTGGGGCAGCGTGACTGAGCGGCATGGATTCCTGGGCGACGGACCGCTCGCGGCGCTGATCGCTACGTTCGACTGGTCGGCGACCCCGCTCGGCCCGATCGAGGACTGGCCACCGCACCTGCGGACCGTGGTATCGATCCTGTTGCGCGCGCCGGTGCCGATGGCGCTGCTGTGGGGCGAGGAGGGGATCCTGCTCTACAATGCGCGCTATGCGACGATCGCGCAGGACAAGCATCCCGCGATCCTCGGCATGCCGGTGCGCGAAGCCTGGACGGAGGCGGCGGCGTTCAACGACGGCGTGGTGCGCGCCGGGATGGCGGGCAAGACGCGGAGCTATGCGCGGCAGGAACTGACGCTGTACCGCCACGGCGAGCCCGAGACGGTGTTCCTCGACCTCAATTACTCGCCCGTGCTCGATGCGGACGGGGTGCCCGCGGGCGTGCTGGCGGTGGTGATCGAGACGACCGACGCGGTGCTCGCCGAGCGCAGCCTGCGCTGGGAGACGCACAGCCTCGAGACGCTGAACGTCACCGGTGCGGCGCTGGTCGCCGAGCTCGAGCTCGAGCCGCTGATCCAGATGGTCACCGATGCGGGGGTCAAGCTGACCGGGGCGGAGTTCGGGGCGTATTTCCACAATCTGATGGACGAGACCGGCGAGCGGCTGCACCTGTTCACGCTGGCCGGGGCGGAGCGGGCGGCGTTCGAGAAGCTCGGGCGGCCGCGCGCGACCGCGGTGTTCGGGCCGACCTTCCGCAACGAAGGGGTGATCCGCTCGGACGATATCCGCACCGACCCGCGCTACGGCAAGAGCGCGCCGCATTACGGGATGCCGCGCGGGCATCTGCCGGTGCGCAGCTATCTGTCGGTGCCGGTCACGTCGCGCACCGGGGTGGTGCTGGGCGGGCTGTTGTTCGGCCATTCCGAGCCGGGACGTTTCGGCGAGCGGCACGAGCGGCTGCTGGTCGGCGTCGCGGCGCAGGCGGCGATCGCGATCGACAATGCACAATTGTTCAAGGCGGTGCAGGAGGTCAACGACACGCTCGAACAGCGCGTGGCCGAGCGGAGCGCGGAGCTGACCCAGGCGCACGAGGCGCTGCGCCAGGCGCAGAAGATGGAGACGCTGGGCCAGCTGACCGGGGGTATCGCGCATGATTTCAACAATCTGCTGACGGTGATCCGCGGATCGACCGACCTGTTGCGGCGGCCCGACCTGAGCGCGGAACGGCGCGACCGGTACATCACCGCAATCGCCGACACTGCCGACCGCGCGACCAAGCTGACCAACCAGCTGCTCGCCTTTGCCCGGCGATCGTCGCTGACGCCCGAGGTGCTCGACGTCCGCGCCGTCGTCAGCGGGATGACCGACATGCTCGCGACGCTGTCGGGATCGTTCATCGACATCGCGCTGAGCCTGCCCGACACGCCGTGCCTGACGCATGCGGATGCGAGCCAGCTCGAGACCGCGATCGTCAACCTGGCGGTCAATGCGCGCGACGCGATGGCGGGGCGCGGCGCGCTGCGGATCGTGGTCG
>NZ_JRVI01000154.1:0-55149 GCF_000783375.1 Sphingomonas sp. Ant20 | reverse complement strand
CAGCTTCAGCAGGCTGGCAACCAGTCCCGTCACCTGCCGTAGCGGCAGTCCGAACACTATCTTCAGCGTCAGGCAAACCCTGATCGCGCTGTCCGAAAACCGCATCGGCCGACCTCGACGACCAATCGGGGCTGCCAGCCAATCCATGCCCGGGTCAAACCAGACCTCCAGCGACCCGCGGCGCTTCAGCGCTGCGTTATACTCGCTCCAGTTCGTCGTGCGGTACTTCGGCATGGTCGGTTTTGGCATCCATCCCACCTACGCTTCCTGACCCTCACAGGGAATCCCAACGCCCTTTGTGCAACAAAGCCCATTAGAACTGTTTAGTAATCCCAACTTCATGGGGTTAAAGTCGATTAACTGCAAATTTTTTGCTGGCGATGCTGCCCGCGCGTTGCTGGCTTCGGTATATGCGCCCGATCGACGCAGCTGCCGCACAATGCCGATGAACGAGGCCGTCACACTCTGCCTCCGACGGATTTAGTTATCCTGCTGCGCGCCCTCCCAAACATCACGACGGACCAGCGCTCGGGGCAGTGATGCCAGAGACAGCGCAGGGCGGAGCGGACCGCTGGTGTGTCTACGCGACCGTTAGCTGTCTCACTGAGCGTGGCTCGGAGGCTTGGACCACCAGGCCTGTGCATCGGATGCTGCTGAGATCCAGACAACGCCGCTATGCCCTTAAGATAAACCGCATAAACAATCTATAATATGATACGTTAGACCATTCAGGCACCTGCGGCTTGACGATAGGAGATGGATGGTCGTCGTACTGGATACTGAGTGCTTTACCGCGACGCCTTGGAAAAGCTGCGTTCGGCTTGAAGGAGCAGGGATCACGCTGACCCTTTCCCCCGCAGCGGCCATCAAACTCGCGGATTCGCTTGTAGACGCGAGCGCTGTGGCCCTAGGGCAGGTGGCGATGAAGGAAGCTGGGCTGCGACTTAAGCCTGACTGATTGTGATCACACTTGAAAAGTTCACCGTATGAACTGATCGTTTGAGGCTCGCGCTTCAGCTGTTGCACTGGTTGTATATGGTGCGAAGGTGTGCGTTGCGAGATACTAGAACGGGTCACCCACAACAGGTGTTGCGCCTCTAAAGCAGACTTGTGTAAAGGCCCGCTGTCTATTTCGCTTTGACGAGGACGCTTATTATTAGTTCATCATATACGTGTTGACTGTCACTAGGACACTGTAGACTTCTTGATCGACTTTGCTTCGTACATGATCTTATCAGCAATTCGAATGGCCTGCTCAAAGTCGCTTCCTGTGGCAGCGCCCAAGCTACACGTTGCACGCCACTGTGAGGTTTCCAGCGCAGCTATCAACGCCTGATGGATGCTGCTAGACTTTCGCTCACCCGCGGCCTCGTCTCGAACTGTTAAGCAAAAATGCAAATTCATCACCTCCAAGGCGTGCAGTGATATCGTAAGGTGAGCTGCCCCCTTCTGAGCGGTCCAACGACTATGAGAGTCTGGATCAAGGAAGGGACGACGAATGCCTGCGAAAAAGCATAAGCCGGAAGAGATCATCGGGAAGCTGCGTGAAGTTGAAATCGTCCTGGGCCAGGGCGGGACGACCGCCGAGGCGTGTCGGCGGATCGCGGTCAGCGAGCAAACCTATTACCGCTGGCGCAAGGAATATGGTGGCCTGAAGACGGATCAGGCTCGTCGGATGAAGGATTTGGAGAAGGAGAACCTGCGGCTGCGGCGTGCGATCTCCGACCTGACACTGGACAAGCTGATCCTGCAGGAGGCGGCACGGGGAAACTTCTAAGCCCCGCGCGGCGCCGACGCTGCATTGACCAAGTGAAAGAGGTGCTGGACGTATCCGAGCGACGGGTGTGTCGCGTGCTCGGGCAGCATCGGTCGACGCAGCGCAAAGTGCCGTGTGGGGCAGATGACGAACAGGCACTGACTGAGGACATCGTTGCGCTGGCCGGGCAGTATGGACGCTACGGTTACCGCCGGGTGACCGCACTGCTGCATGCCGCGGGGTGGTCGGTGAATCATAAGCGTGTCGAACGCATCTGGCGGCGTGAGGGGCTGAAGGTGCCACAGAAGCAACCCAAGCGTGGCCGGCTGTGGTTGAACGACGGCTCGTGCATCCGGCTGCGGCCGGAGTATCCGGGGCATGTCTGGGCATACGACTTTGTCGAAGCGCGAACGCACGACGGGCGCAAGTTCCGGATCCTCACGATCATCGACGAGGCCAGCAGGGAATGCCTGGCGCTGATCGTCGCACGTCAGTTGAAACACGAAGACGTGCTGGCGGCGCTTGCCGAGCTGTTCATCGCCCGGGGGCCGCCCGCGCATATCAGGTCGGACAATGGCAGCGAGTTCATCGCTACCGCGGTCCAGAAATGGCTCGGCCAGATCGGCGTGAAGACGCTGTACATCGCGCCGGGCTCGCCATGGGGAAAACGGCTATAACGAGAGCTTCAACGGTTCGCTTCGCGACGAGCTGCTCAACGGCGAGATCTTCTACAGCCTCGCCGAGGCAAGGGTGCTGATCGAGGCGTGGCGGCGTCACTATAACACTGTCCGACCACACAGCAGCCTGGGCTATCGACCTCCAGCGCCAGCAGCAGCGACCCCGCCATTGCCAGCCTTCGGTTCCGCTTCGCTCCACCTACGCCCGGCAATGGCGGCGGAGGCGACAATGCACTAACTATCTACCCGGACCACCCGGTGGGGGCTGCTCACTAGGCTTGCCGAGCACCAGAAAACTATGAAGATATTTAATATCAACTATGGTGCGTGCATCACCTTCGCGCACCCCTTCCGGCAAGCTCTTAAGTTTATCATAACTGTATACAGTGACTTCGTAGCCTTGCCGCACGAAACTAGCTAAACAGGCAAGTTCCAAACCGCTTAGCGGTCCGCCATGCCAGAAGCTGGCAAGCCGATTAACGCCGTCGATCATGCTCGTGCTCCGTCTGGCCTTATCGAGAGCCCTGTACACGGGTGGGAAAATATGTGGCAATCACTAATTCCATGCCCCGCAGCCAGGCTAGAGCGGCGGGGCCGCCCGGAGACGTATGCTTGGGCCTGCCTAGTGTTCGGACGTAGCCGTTAGATAATTAACAATGTCGCTACCCCGTAAACTCCCGATAGAACTCAGTGCCCTAGCCCGATAAATTTGTCGGGTGGTCGATAGACCTTTGATGAAACGCCCGGTTCTCTCGAACCGGGCGCCCGAGTCACATCGCGTTGTAA
This sequence comes from Sphingomonas sp. Ant20, assembly GCF_000783375.1. Classification (NCBI taxonomy): domain Bacteria; kingdom Pseudomonadati; phylum Pseudomonadota; class Alphaproteobacteria; order Sphingomonadales; family Sphingomonadaceae; genus Sphingomonas; species Sphingomonas sp. Ant20. The sequence goes on along the minus strand of NZ_JRVI01000154.1, from coordinate 51,930 downwards.
TAGCCCGCGTACAGCTTCTCGAGGGTCGCATTGAACGTGCCCCCATTGGCATCGGCATCCTTCGCCCGGTCGCGACCGTAAGCCGTGCGACCCTTGGCCGAGAGCTTCTTGTATGCGCGGTTTTCCTTGTCACCCATGGTGATTTCCTTCGATAGAGTGATCCAGGTCGACAATGGAATAGAGGCCCGCAAAGCACTTAGCTCCGAGGATCCCTATAAGCCTCCCGATGACCTGATTATCGGGGGATGCGTGGAACGAGAGGGTCGGCTTGCCGCTGCGGCGCCATAGCTTCCGGAATTTCGACAGAAGCGGCGCGAGGAGCTGGGGTTGCTCGACAGATAAGAAGTTGATGTACCAGCCGCTCTCAGCAGCATCCCACGCGATCTGCGCGACGGGAGTCGGCCCCTGCCATGCTATCAGGCAGGGGCCGGACTGGCGAAACTCGGTGCACCCGGTCATGGGCACTACCTCCTTTCATGCTGGACTATCGGCGACCCGTCAGCCGCTCGACATAACCCGAGGTGGGAGCCGTGAAGCGCGCGGCCTTGGGCGGGTCGATCTTGAAGATGTAGCTCTCCGGCCAGACGCGGCCACCACCCCACCAGGTGATGCCGAGCAGGACATCGCTGTTCGCGCGCAGCGCCGCGATCGCCTCGGCACCGACTGCCGCGCACGAGGCTTTCATCCCGTAGTGCGAGGCGAACGCGCTTTCAGTAATGTAGCCCTTGAGGCCGCGCCGGCGCAGCTGCTCGGCAAACTCGGCAAAGCCGCTCGTCTTATCGACGCATTCGCTGCTCGTGCCGCTGGATCCCTTATCGAAATAGCGATGGCCGTTGATGAACGTCAGGCTCAGTGGATCCTTCAGGCCACCCCCGCGATCGATCGCGCAGCCGGCGCTCTCGCACGCCTTCTTCGGCCCCTCCTTCTTGTCGAAGCGGAACGTTGCTGACCATTGCGGATATTCGAGCAGGATTGGGTGACGGATACCATTTGCGCGCAGACCGGCGATGATCAGGTTGCTGTCACGCAGCCACTGGTCCCAGTCGTTCGTCATCACCGGGTCGTTGAAGCCCTTCGGCTCGTTTACCAGATCGAGCAGCACCGAGCCGTCGTCGGGGAAATTGCGTGCGAAGCCGGTCCAGAACTGGACGAACCGGTCGACGGTGTCCCATCGATAGGTGTGGTTATCGAGGATTACCGGCACGCTCTTGCTGCGCGCATAGGCCAAGTTGACCTTAAGCTCGGCGACGCGCGCGGGGGTCATCCGGTCATCCTTGAACGGATAGCGGATCAGGCCGAACCTGTGCTTCTCGATGTAGCCGCGCCAGTCCTCCGCCGACGGGCGGACTGCGTCGCTGCCGCTGGCCTCTGCACCCGAGAGGTTCGCCCCGAACAGCGGGGTGACGAGCGTGGTATGCGCCGGGGGCGATACGATCGCTGACTGCGCCGCGTGCGCCGCACACGGGGCCGCGTCGACGGGGGCATAGACCCAGCCTTTGCCCTGGACGTTCTCGACGAACCGGAGCCGGGTGGCACCGACCGTCTCAAACCAGTTGCCGGCCGCGTTCGACCGGTTTCGATCGTTCCAGCCCAGCCAGCCCTTTTCGCGCGACCCGTCGCGCAGCAGCTCGCGGCCCATCTGCCTTTTCAGGACGAGCGTGTCGCCCGCACAAACCCTGTACTGCGCGGGCGGATTGGCCCCGGTGATCGTGTGGACGGTCTGCGCTGCCGCCGGGGAGGCGAGCAGCGCTAGGGCGGCAAAGATAATCGATCGGATCATGTTAGAACCCCGCTGCGCCGAAGCTGTTGAGATATGCGTACAAGGCCGAGTGCATCGCAGCCTGCTGCGCTGCTGTCAGACCGCCCCCGCTCCACAGAGCTGCGATGCGATCGGTGGAGTAGCTTGCCTGCGCACGCAGCACCTGAGCCGTCGTCGTCTGCGCTATAGACGCAGCATCCGACGTGGCGGTCTGCTGGCCGTTATAAAACGCTGCCGCTGCCGTGGCCCCGGTTCGTGACGCCGCCCGATGCCCAAGGCGCGACGTCGACCCGGTCCGTGTTGTGACCGTCGTGCCTGAGTTCATACGGAAGGTCTCAGTGCCGGTGCCACCGCTACTCCGTGCGGTTAGCCAGATCGCACCGCCCGACGAAGCCGAGATATGCTCCTTGCCATCGCCTGCCGTGCCGCCGAACTCACCATTGCACCAGACGCCGACCGCTGCATCGTCCTGGAGATACTTGCTGTCCGTCCATGAGGTGCGGAGCGAGATTGCCCCAGTCGCCGCGCCATTGCCGGTGTAGCCCAGATTCGGCTCGAAGGTCGGGCTGCTGCCGGGGATCGGCTTTGCTGTGGCAAGGCTGACAATGTTGAGCCCGCCGTCGCTCGTAACAGGCTCGGGGTCAGCAAAGACATATAGGCGGCTCAACTTGCTCAGCGCGCCTGCATCGTCGATCGTACGAATAAAGGTGTTGAGAGCGCTGTACCGTTGGGGCGAGAGCGGAACAGTCCGCGCCTTCTTATACGCGGTCACGACCGCATGCTCTGGAACAGGCTCGGGGTTCACGTCACTGATCGAGATGGTCAGCGACGTTGTACGCGAGGTGATTGCGAGGTCGGACCGGCTCTCTGTGATCTCGATCTGATGGCTCGTGGAGGTTTCGTAATCCGTCGGGACTTCAGCGACCAGCACCTCTGCCGTGCTTCCCGAAAGGCGACGGCCCATCTTGAAGCGCCCGCCTGCCGTGTTGGTCATCGTCAGGTTCGTCTCATACTTGACGTTGACGATCCCGACGACGGTGTTGGGCGCCGCTCCCTCGGGAATCTTAGGCGCCGAAACCCAAGTGATCGTGCCGAGAACAGGGAGGCCGTTGCGCTTGGCGTGGACCGCGCGCCGGACACGCCGCGCCCATGGCTGTGTCATATCGGGTGAGGGGTGCGTGCCGTCTTCCGAGGTGCTGTTGCCATGCAACCACTGGTGGAAGGCCGCAGTGCTTCTGTCCGAGCCGCGTCGTGCCAGGTCGGTCGTCTCAACCCAGAAGTCGAACTCGTTGTTTGCGAACGCTGTTTCGAGCAGCCCGAGATAGGTGGCGACGTTGCCGTCAATATCCCACTTCGGACCGTACACGACCTGATCGAGCGGCGCGTTGACCGCATCGTCAGCCCGATTGCGGCGAGGCGGGATCGGGCTACGGCCAATCTGTAGCGGGAGAACGCCAGAACCGGTGCGGGCGTTAGCCTTCACCATGTTCCATACAGCCCGCGAGTTGCCGTAAGCGTTGCCCGGAGCACCGCCCGCATTGGTCGAGCCGTCGAAATAGTTCGTGCCGTAGGCCTCGAAGAACGTCGACCCGTACTTGACGAGTGCGCGCAGTCCATCAGCCGCGTTGTCGACCTCGTTTGAGTTTGTCCATAGCGTCGCGACACCGCCGATACGTGCGACAATGATACCGGCAATGCCGGCCTCGTCGAAGGCTCAGCCCCCGCGAGCGCGCGGCCAGCGTAGCTGAACCCGAGCGTCCGGCTGTCGGTCTGGGTGTGGATCTGTTCCCAAGTGCCAACCGTCGAGCTTTGCCCGTTGGCGAGGCTGGGCAGCGCTGCCCACTGGCCGCCCTTATCACCAGAGCCAACCGTGATGCTGTCGCCTCCGAAGACGATCGTCTCCTTGTCGCCACCGACGAACGTGCCAACCATGATTGGACAATGGGTGTACGTGCTCGTCAGAAGTGTTCCGGTCACGGCCGGGTCACCCGGCGTCATCAGGCTCGTCACCGTAGATCCGGCTGACTCGAAGCCGCGCGCAAAGACCCCCTCGTAATCCGCAACGCTGTTGCCGATTCCCAGCGCTCCTGCGGGGATGCTGTAGCGGCACTTGATCCTGACGAGCGTGCCCTGCACCGGCGGACCACCGAGAGGCGACCAGTCGATATCTGGCGTCGCTATATCGACGCCGCCCTGTGGAAGTACCATCGGGCCGTTCGGCAGGCAGTTGACGCAAACGCCGTTCACCTCGACCACCAATTCCTTGTAGGTGATTGCGCCCTTCGTTTTGATCGCGACGTCGGTCCAGATGTAGAAGCCGTTCAGCCGGAAGCTGGCCGTCGCAATATCACCCGAGCCGACGTAGCGGTTTTCACAGCGAACATATTCAGCGTCGACCGTTGGCGCCCCACCCGTTGCCGGGGAAGGGGTGTCAGGCAGTCGCTGACCGCTGAGGACAGCGCGCGTGATCGGCACATTCGCGGTGGCGTTGACCGTAACGATGCCATTCGACGTGCGGGGGGAGTACTGCGCGCCATCCAGAGTCTCGACGACATCGATCGTGCCGGCCGTGGTCGGCGTGCCGGTGATGACAGCCCCTTGGATAGACAAACCCGCCGAACCCGCACCTGACAAAGTAACAGAGCTACCCGATGTCAAACCAGCGATCGTTCCGCTGTACGCCGTGCCGACCGTAGCGGCCGATGGCGATACCGTCAGAAGCCTCAGGACGGCCGTCTGTGCCGCTGCTCGAACTGTAAACGCGATGCTGTTGATTTTTGACGATCCAGTGGCGCCACCAAGCGTTTCGGTAAGCGAAAAACCAGCCGTGCTTGCCGTCGTCGGCGTGCCGGTAATCGTGCGCGCTGCGCTGTTGAGCACGAGCCCGTCTGGAACAGTGCCGGTGATGACCGAACCTGCCGTCGCACCATTGATCACGCCGTTATACGACGTTCCTGCCGTGCTGGTGGTCGGCGAAATCGTCAGGTCGCCGAGTGTTGCCGCCGCAGCCGATACCGTGCGTGTCAAAATCGACGACGATGCGCTGCCGCCCGTGCCCGTCGCAAACTCCTGATACGTCAGCGTGCCAGCGGAAGCGGGGGTTGCGGTAAGTCCGGTGCTGATCGTCGAGCCGTTCAAGGCCCAGGCACGTGACGTGATCGTGCCGTTCGACACGGCACCTGGCGTTGCGGTGTAAGTCGTCGCCCCCGCCGTGCCAGTCGAAGGGCTGACGGTCGGCTGCGAGGTGAAGGCCGGAGCCGCCGCGGCTGCGGTTGCAACGGTCACCTGCTGCACCGTCGACTGCGTGGTGCCGCCTGGTCCGGTCGCTGTCTCTTGGTAGGTCAGGGTGCCGGACGACGCCGGAGACGCGGCGATGCCGGTGCTGATCACCGTTTCGTTGATCGTCCACGAACGCGCCGTGATCGAGCCGTTGCTGACGTTGCCCGCGGTTGCGGTAAATGTCGTCGCCCCCGCAGTGCCGGTGTTCGGGCTGATGCTCGGCTGCGAGATGAAAGACGGTGCCGGGGCAGGGGTGACGGTGGCCGCAGTCACCGCTGCCACCTGAACCGTCGACGTCGTCGTACCGCCCGGGCCTGACGCCGTCTCTTGATAGGCGAGCGTACCGGACGACGCGGGCAGGGCTGTCACGCCAGTGCTGATGGCGGTGCCATTCAGCAGCCACGCGCGGGACACGACAGAGCCGTTGCTGACGGTGCCAGGCGTCGCGGCGTACACGGTCGAACCCGCAGTCCCGCTGGTCGGGCTGATGCTCGGCTGCGTTGTGAACGCAGGCGCTGCAGTTGCTACCGGCACCCCGGCTGCCTCAAGCGCAGCAACCCGCTTAAGTAGCGAGTTCACCGTATCGCGCCAATCACGCGCGGACGTGTTGTTTGGGATATTCGTCAGCACGGCCATGCGTGGACACTCCTATTTAGGAAAGCGGGTTGGGCACTCATCACGGAAGCGACGCGTCAGCGCGGCGAGGCGTCGACGGCGAGGCCGCGGCGCACGTCGCAGAGCGCGAGGTCAGCGCGCGCGTCACGCAGCGAACCCTCGGCGTCCGCGCTGTTGGCGCTACCGTCCGGCTGCCGGCGCATCGGCGTCGCCGTGCAGGGCTTCTTCGCCTCGGCCGGCACTGACGGGATCGTTGGCGAATAGCTCAGCGTCGAGCGCGTCGATCCCGCGCACGCGGTCAGCAGGAAGGCAGGCAGCACGGCCAGCAGTAGTTTGCGCATAGGTCCTCACGGTGTCAGTGGATCGAAGGATGATCGGTTCACGATCTGCGAGGCGGTCGGCAAAGGTCGTCAGCGCCGTGCTCTGCTGGACGGCGAACCGCTTCTCGGCATCGCTGCGCAGCTGCTCGGCCTTCGCGATCTCAGCGCTCCACGCCGCCCGCTCAGCCTTCAGCGTGGCCGTGCGGTCGGCGAGCGTCGCGCGGGTGAAATGCAGAGCGACGAGCAGGCCGATCATCGGAACCGACCACCAGAAACGCCGCAACAGGGCGAAGCCCGCCGCCCAAGTCATGCTTCGTTCGACGAAAAGGGCACGCCAGCGATCGTCTTCATTTTCACAGCGCCACCGATAACGGGCACGCCGGCAGGCCAGCGCGATGCGGTCAGACGCGATTTTGCAATGCGCGTTATCGAGACCGCGTTACCCTGATTTCCGCCAAGCACATGATATGCGGTCTCGTCTTCGCCGACATAGAAGCCGACATGCCCGCCACCTGGGCGATCGAAGACAAGGACCGCACCGGGGGCAACGCGCTCAGGCCGCAGTCTATTGCCCCATGCCGCCCAGCTCTTCGCGCGCGCCGCAATCTTGACGGGCTCGACACCAATGGCAACGAGGCATGCCGCGACGAAGCCGCCGCACCACGGCATCTCGTCATCTTTCCAGATCACGCCGTTCCATTTGCGTGCCGAGTTAAGAAACGCGATCAGGGCATTGTTGTGCGTGCGTCCGACTATTTCGCGGGTGCCGAGAAGCGACCAGGCATGGCGAAGCCACGCCGGCGTTGATGCCGTCGTCATGCTTAATTCCTTACAATAGTGAGGCGTTTCGGGCTTGGTGCTTTTCAGATTGGGCCTGCGGGCTCTTCAAAGCTCCGGCAGGCCCGCCTCGCGCTTTTCCTCTTGTCGCCGGCGCGGGCCGTTAACGAAATATTAACTACAATTAGTGATCTTCCAGATGAGGCTTTGCCTCCCCGTGAAGGGTTCCCTGCTCGTCACGATGCCGCCCCAGCTACGACGAGCAGGGAGTATGGCGCGACGGTGTGACTGCCTGACACTGGAAGCCTCTCACGCCGGTGTTGATGCCGTCGCCATGATTATTTCCTTCGATGTGAAGCTATTGGCGAGGTTGGCTGTTATCGACGGGCCGGGTTTCTTAACCTTGCCCGGTCGGCCCGCCACGAACCCCTCCCGGTTGGGCGGGCCGTTACTTTGCAACTGACTGGCAACTTACGGCGTTCTCAGGTTGCCGGACGTATCCCCAAGAACGCCTCGGCCGGCTCGTCCTTGGCTGACCCTGGGGGCGGGCCGTTATTCCCTACTTGTCGAGTTCGCGCAGGGTGGCGGTCATGTCTGCCGGCACTGCCGGCTTGCCCGGAAGAGCGGCGTCGAGCGCGTCGATCGCGTTCTGCCCGCGGCGCTTGAAAAAGGTGATTATGCCGGTGCCGATCGCGCCCAGCGCGCCGCCAGTGCCGAGCGCGGCGAACAGGTCGACCTGATGCTCGGCGATCCAGACCGCGGTGACCAGCATCGCGATTCCGGTGATGATCATATCGAGCAGCCAGCGCTTAGGGCCCGGTGTGTCGAGCGTGATGAACAGCCGGATCATGAGGCAGGCGAGAAGCCCGACGATCATAGATCCGGCCGGAAAGCTGTAGCCGAGAAACGACCAGATGACCGGTACCGATACGCCCGGTACCGCCGCGATAGCCCCCTCTCGCATTACCGCAGCCCGACGGCAGCGGTTGCCATTGCAAGGCTCACGACGAGGATAGCGATCGGACGGCGCAGCTGCGGCCATCGCGACCACATGTCGACGGGCAGGGGGGCTTTGCGCAGCTGGAACTCGAGCATCGGCTCAGCGAGGATATGCAAGGCCATCCACAGGAAACCGCAGCCGACCGAGACGGGATCGAGCCAGCGCTTGAGTTCCGCCACCCGTTCGATGGTGTGGGCGTCGCCCGAGCTCCACGACCAGAGACTGATCGCCTCGGCGCCGCCCCGGCTGGCGACCGCGCACCCGGCAAGGAAAATGACGAACCGATAGATCGAGACGGGATCGGTCGGATGGTCGAACGCGCGCGCCGCCCAGATCCGCCGCGCCTGCTTGCCCGCCATCATCAACCCGAGACACATGGCCGCGGTCATGACGAACAGGTTCCACGCCAGCAGGCTGGGTTGTTCGCGAGGGAGGGAGGCGCCAGCGCGGCCGTCGACCGCATCGCCTCGCCAATGTAGTTGCTCGTGGCTGTCACGCTCATGCGTCATCCCTTCCCGCGACCGGGACGGCCGCGTTGCTCGCGTTCTTCATGGTAGGATCCCTCAGGGTTTGGGCGCGCAGCCCAGGAAGGCGGTTTCGACATTGCGCCGGCAGTGTTCTGGCGCCGCGCCGATGAGGACGAAGAGGCGGTCGATGATCGCTTCGAGGATAAGCCCCCAGCGATGCCCCTTGATTGCAGCGCGGCCGACGCGACTGGAAATCGTCTCGTCAGCCGACGGGGTTGGCCCGCCCGCGACAACATAGATCGGCACGGCGATCAGGATGTAGACGAGCTGGTCAACCGCGACGAGCAGCTGGCGCAGGCCGAGCCAGAAGCGCTCAGCCATTGAGGACGGACCAATCGACCTTGCCGGCAGCAACGATGGCGCCGAGGTTCGCAGCGCGGCCCACCGCGGCCTTGGCGCCCATGCGCAGCCCCTCGATCGCAGCGCCGATCGCCACCCACGCATCGGCAAGCTCGATGATCTCGGCCGCAAGGTCCGCGATCGTCATTCCGCGCGCCCCAGCCTCTGCAGTGAGGAACGGCGTGGTGGTGTCGTTGTCGAGGGACCATGCGCGCGCTTCGGCTTCCTTGCGCTGATACGTCATGGCCTGCCCGGCGCCTGGCGTCAGAATGCGCTGGCGGATAAGTTCGGCTTCGTCATCGATCTTCACGGCGCTTGCTGCACGCAGGGCGTCGAGATCAAGGGTGGGCGCGCGCACGACCTGCGCCGGCACCATGACCATGCCCATGCCTTCAGAGAACTGCTGCTGCGCGGCAGATCCGACTGACCCGCCGCCACGCCAAAGCTCCTCGCCTGACGCAAGGTCATAGATGATCCAATGTTCCATGATGAAGCTCCGGGACTAGCGCTTGAACTCAGTCACCGCGATTGCGGCACTGGTATAGGTCCACGTCGTGTTTGTGGTGGTGACGAAGAAGCGGAGGAAAAACTGCACGCTGTCCCCGCCGGAAATTGGATGATCTGGAAGAAGCCGACAGGAACCGCCGTATTTGATGGCGTGAAAGCCACCTCGCGCGAGAGGGCCAGCTCGGTTCCGTTGTATGCCGCAAATAGCTGCGCTCGCATGTTGCCGGAGCCACCGGTCCGAGTGCCGTCGGCCTGTACGTCGACCTTCATCGTGCCGCCGGTGCTGGTGATATAAACCCGCCCGGTTTCGCCTGTGTCTTCGGGGCTTACGCCGCCGCTCATGCCGGCGATCGCGACCGTGTTGGTGATATTGTTCGGCGCGACCTTGCTCGTGGTGATCGTACCATCGACGAAAAGATTGCCGGCAATCCGGCCGTTGCCGACGAGCTCCCATGCACCCCCGTATTGGTCGGCAAACAGGCTGAGCTGGGCATATCCATTGCCGGCATCGGCGTTTAGCCTGACATAGGCTCGCGCCTTGCCCGCAAGGTCAACCAGCGTGCCGGCTTGCTGCTGCACCGTGGCAGCTGTGCCGTTGTAATCGCTGCGCAGGTTCGTCACGCTCTGCGTCACGGCGCCAATCTTGGGATCGACGACAACGGTGAGCCGCTCGTCGATCTTTGCCGTCAGATCGCCACCGGAACCGGACACCTGCGCTTCAAGATTGCTGACACGCTGCGCCGTGGCGAACCTGCCGTCGGTTACCGCGGTTTCGACCGTCGACAGCCGCCCGCTGGCGGCGTTGAGCGATGCCGTAATCGTGTCGCTGCGTTGTCCTAGCGCCGTGTCTCGATCGACCGATGTCCGCTCGACCCGGCCGATCTCGGCACGCACTGCGCTATCGGTGCTCACTAGGCTGGCCGCTACGCCATCGACCCGGATGCCGAGCGCGCGATCACCCTCGCTCAGCGCGCTCACCGTTTGATCTACGCGAGCGTTTGTCGTGCTATCCCGGCTGACATAGTCGGCACTGACCGTGTCGATCCGTCGCCCGATCGCACGGTCAGCGTCGGCCAGGGTATCGATGCTGGTAGCGACGCGAGCAGCTGTGGCGGCCTGCACAGCCCGCGCGCTACCCGATGACCAATCATTCCAAGCGTTTTTGGCCCTGACGAGCACCGCCGATGTACGGACGCCAGAACCAGGCGTAGCTGTTATCCTGCCCTGCGTAGGTATCCAGCTTCCGCATGAGCAGGAAGGCCGCAACGGCGTTAGGCGGGACTTGAACGGACAGCTGACCCGACCGCTTAAAAAAGGGCGGGGGTCGTTAGCTAAGCTCTCCGTTGAGGTGTTAATGTTGCCGACTGTGTACAGGAAGACGGCGCCATCGCGATCGCGCCACCCGAGGTAACTTTGGGTGCTAGCTCGATGCGATGCGCACATGACCGAGAACTGCACATAATCGCCAGCTCTCACCGGAACGGGGGCTTGAGATCCAGTCGAAAATAGGTGTCCCCCGCCGCCCCACACGGCCGAGCTGCAATATCGAAAGAACGTTCTCGCCGGACGGATGATAGGGGTCCCCGGCAATGTTGATCCCGTAAGTAGGTCGGCTCGGATTATAGTTTTCCGACCAGCCGTCTGTCGTGACGAAGTCGGTGTTGCTGATGAGGTTTCCACCACCAGGCGCGAAGCTGCTCTGCACCTCCGAAATGCGCTGCCCGATTGCCTGGTCGGCATCCGCAAAGGCGCGCGCGTGTCAGTGATCCGGGTGTTGGTGGCAGTGTTGGCAGACTGGTAGTCGGCCGTGACCGTGTCGATCCGCTGTCCGAGCGCTGTGTCGCGGGTCGACGATGCAAGCTCAACCCGGCCGATCTCAGCGCGGGTGGCGGTGTCCTTGGTGGTGACGTCGGTCACGATAGCGTCGACGCGCTTGCCGATTGCCGCATCGGCGTCGGAAAGGGCAGTGACCGCATCGCTGATCCGCGTGCTGGTCGCTGCGTCCGCCGCCTTGAAGTTGGTGGTGACCGTGTCGATCCGTTCACCGAGCGCCTTGTCCGCGGCCGACAGGGCAGTGATCGTTTGGGTGATCCGCGTATTGGTGACGGTGTCGCGGCCGGTATAGTCCGTCACGACGCTGTCGATGCGCTGCCCAAGGGCGGTGTCGCGGGTCGACGAGGAAAGCTCGACCCGGCTGATCTCCGCGCGGGTAGCGGTTTCCTTGGTGATGACGTCGGTCACGATCGAGTCGACGCGCTTGCCGATCGCTTCGTCGGCCGCGGACAGGGCCGCGACCGAATCCGTGATCCGCGTGCTGGTCGCCGAGTCCGCCGCCTTGAACTCAGTGGTCACGGTGTCAATCCGCTCACCAAGCGCCCTGTCGGCCGCGGACAGGGCGGTGACCTGGGTCGTGATCCGCGTGTTGGTGACGCTGTCCCGGCTCGTATAATCGGTGACAACGGTGTCGATGCGCTGCGCGATCGCGCGGACGTCATCGGTGCGGACCAGCCGCTCCGTCTCGATCAGCGCGCGGACCTCACCGTCGTTTTTGTTGGTGACGACGGTCAGGCTGTCGATGCGACGATCGAGCAGCTCGTCCTTGCCCTGCGCCCGGTTCGCCTCGGCGTTCAGGTCGGTCATCGCCGCATCGATGCGGGTATTTGCCCGACTGACGGCCAGATCGGCCGTTACGCGCGCCGCTGCCAGTTTGCTATCGGCGTTGGCTAATGCCGCGTCGAGAACGATCCCGGACGCGAGCAGCTTGGCATTGAGGTCGGCCAGCGCCGCATCTGCCTTCGCCCCAGCTGTCTTGATCAGGGCATTGGCCGCCGCGACCGCGCTGTTGATCGCGGGGATCGTGATGTTCTCGAGGATATCCGAGCGCTGCTTTACCGAGGCCGCGTCGGCGATGACCTGCTTCGCCGGCACCCCGGCAACCGCGTCAGTGTCCTTCGACGTGTTTTCACTGGTGTTGTCGGCGTTCTCGGTCGGCTTCGTGCCGCTGACATTCTCCCAGGGGATTGTCAGTGGCGCCGGGGTCTTCGCTTCGCTGAAGCCCTCGATCGAAAGCGTCAGCTTGCTCAGCGTCTCGCCGACCTCGACGCTGAAGTCCTTGAAGAAACCGTAGACGATAAGGCTGTCGACACCGGCATCGCCGAGCCACAGCGATGGGACTGCGCGAACCGCAGCGATCCGCCCGACGACCTGGTCGACCGCATCGGTCCGGATCAGCGCCTTGCCCGCCATCCGCTTCGCCCAGGCGCGCGGGACGATCATCGTCTCGCCGAACTCGTCGGTCTCGCGCCGGCTGTAGTCGGTGATGCCCGACGTCGCCGAACCCTCGGTGATGCCGAGCGGCCGCAAAATGCCGAGCACCATGGTGCCGACGAATACGGTACCATCGCCACCGCGGCTGTCCTGCCACTCTGTGGTGTCGCTCACGGCCTCGGCATCGGCCCAGCTTGGCGGTTCCACCGTGGCAGTGCCGGCGACCGTGTCCTGCCACGAGACCGAGTCGTCCCACGCGAAACCATCGTCCCAGACCACGCGCGTCGCGGCCTTGCCGAACGGTGTCAGCGTTACAGTGATGCTGGCCCCGGCCGCCAGCGACAGATCGAGGAACAGCGCAGCGCCCGAGCTGCCCGTCGGCGCAACAGTGCGGTCATATTCGGGGGCCTGAACGCGGACGGTCGCAGCGTTGCAATCGAGGATCGCAAGGCCAGACGCCGCGGGGCCGGGGCGCAGCGTAACCACGATCGGCGCTTCGTCGGTCGTGACGGATCCGAGCGCCTGATCGAACATCGCCCAGCGGTTCGTCGGTCCGACGTCGAGCCATGCCCCCGTTGTCGTCGCCGGGTCATGACCGACGTTCCGTTCGAGCAGGCTTTCCCAGAGGCGGTGCGTCGAGCGCCGGATGACGCGCTGCCCCAAGGCGTAGCCGCCGGCTGCCGTCCACTCGATGGCGTCATCCTCGGAAACGCTGCTCGACGTCAGGACGGCCTCTGTGATCGCGATCGGCTGGAGCAGCTGAAGGCTGGACGCTTGGCCGGGCGGGGCCGGATCGGAGCCGTCGTCCGTAAACGCCTCCTCGCCGGTCATCCCCTCGACCGTCAGCGTGCAATAGCTGAGCGGCGCGGTCGCATGGTCGACCTCGAACTCTTTGTAGAACCCGCGGACGGTGAGGCTGCCGAAGCGATCGTCGGCGATCCACGTCGCGAGGTGGCACGAAGCTCGGCGAGCTGGCGCTGGATCGTGTCGACGTCGTCGAACGGCACGGCGAGACGCACCGTCATGCGCCGCGCGAAACCGCGCTGCACAACCGTGGTGACGCCGAACTCGTCGGTGACCCGCCGGCTGTAGTCGATGACGCCGATCGTCGGTGCCGTCTCGACGGTGCCTAGCTCGATCGCGCCTGCGGCGGTGACGACCTTCATCAGGCGGCGCTCGCATTGCCGACGCTGAACGCCATGCCGTTATGATCAGCCGTGACATCGTCGAGCTTGCGATCGATCCCCTTGGTGTTGCGGGCGATCTCGGACTGCGCCGAACTATTCTCACGGCGAAGGCCGGCGACCTCTTCCTGCAAGGCCTCAATGGCGCTGACGATCAGATCGTCGTTAGCGGCGCGGGCGCCTTGCCCGTCGCGACGTTGGCGGCCGTGATCATCGTATCGATCGGCGTGGCGGTGCGGCCCGACGCGGCGGTACCGCTCGCTAGCGCGCTGACGACGCCATAGGCGGCCTGGCGGCTGGCGTCATTCATCGCCTGCACGCGGTCGAGTTCCTGCCGACTGGTCATCTGCTCGCTGGTCGGCGTGGTGGTGCCGTTGCCGAGTGCGCTGATCACGCCATAGGTCGCCTCGAGGCTGGCGGCGGTCATGGCGCGCACGCGTTCCAGCTCCTGCCGGCTGGTCGCCTGTTCCGCAGCCGCGGTGAGCAGCGCCTGGCTGAGCGCTGGCAAACCCTTCGCCGCATCTTGATCACCGCTGCGCGCGGCGCTGGTCGCCGTGTTGAACTGCCCCTGCAGGGCGGCAAAGCCATTGCCATTGCTCGCGTCGGTCAACCCGCGAATGCGCTTCACCTCGTCCATGAGGCCGTCACCGACCGACGTCCAAGCGTCGCGCAGCGCCTCGGCACCTTGGCCGCTTCTTGGGCATCCTGGATCGCCCAGATCTGCTGCTGCAAAGCACGGTTGCTGACGTCGAGCTTGGCAAGGTCGAGGGCGCGGAGCGTCGCGGTGTCGCCCTTCAATTCGAGCAGCTTGCGCTCGAGGTCCTGACGTTCGGCTGCGATATCGGCCGCGCTCCGGGCACCCTCCATCGCGGACTGCAGGTCGCGAACGCCGGCGCGAGCTTGAGCAGCGTGCCGTAAGCCGACTGCCCCGCGGCGGTGTTGAGATCCTGCGCCTCAACGAGCTGGCGAAAACCGGCAAGGCTCGCTGGCATCGCCATGCCGAGGCTGTCGAACACCTTGGCGAACTGCGCCGTCTTAGCGGCCGCCTGCTCTTCCTTGCTGTAGAACGCCTCGAAATAAGCGCTCGCAGCGCTGGTCAGGTCGCTGACGCTGTCAAACTGGTCGGCCAGTGCAAGCTTGGCGTCGATGCTGAAACCACGAGTGGCAGTGCCGAGTAGATCCAGCGCAGTGCCGACCGCTTCGACCGTCGACGCGACACGAACCAGCGTCTCGAAAGCGCCTTCCCCTACCTTCTGGAAGCGCTCGAGACCCGGGACTGCGGTCGCCGCCATCTTGTCAGCGGCAGCGCCGAACACCGCAGTCAGCTTCTCCTGGATCTGCTCGCCGGTGAGGTCCTTAAGGTCGATCTTCCCGATGCTGACGACGAAGCTGTTGAGGCGGGCCTGCACGTCACCGGTGGCGATGCCAAGCGGTCCCGCGGACGCGGCGATCGCGTCGTTGAATTGCTTGAGGATCAGCGTGAACTGGTTTTCGAGGCCAGCGTCCGCGCCGGTATATTTTGTCGAGTAGGACGTGCCGGTGCTGATCCCGAGGAACTTCTTCTTCTTCTCGACGTCCGAATAATAGGAGGCATCGAAGCCGCCGCCCAGGACGCTGCCGAGCTGCTGATCCTTGCCGTAGAGGCCACTGCCGACGACGGTCGTCTTCGACCCGAACAGCGAACCGATCAGGCTGCCGACGCGCCGATGATGCTGCCGACCACTGGGATCTTGCTGAACAACCCACCGCCGGTCACGATGCCAGACAACAGCTTGCCAGTGGTGTCGGAGGCGAAGCCTTCCTTCACGCCAGCCGAAGCGTTGACGTCGCCAGCACGAACGACCAGCGCCGCGACGTTGCCGATCTGGCTGTCGATCGACTTGAGGGATGCCGCCATCTGGCGCGCGTAGGTGTTGGTCAAGGTATCGACCTCCTTCAACGCGTCCATCGAGCGCTTGAGGCTTTCCGACTGCGCGCTGGTATCGCCGAGCACGGTACCGGTGCCGTCGTTCGCCTTGGCGAGCGTGTTCTTGCTGCCGCCGCCGCCGAAAAAGCCGGTGAAGATGCCGAGCGACGCAAGCGCAGCGGCCATCACAGCCATGCCTGCGAGGTTGAACGGGAATGGCGAGGATGACGCAGTCTTCGCCATCGCAGCGGTACCGTCCGCTGCGGCGCGCATCCCGGCATTCACGACGCTGGTCGCGGTGAACGCGGTGTCGGTCGCTACGCCGGTTGCCGCAGCGACGGTGCGCGCCGTCGTGACGCCGCCGATCAGGCCAAGCTGCACCGCAGCGTTCTTCACCGCCATGGCGAACTCGATCGCGCGGAAGACCTTCTCGGCGGTCGCCATGGCCTTGTAGCCAGCGGTACCTTCCTTGAAAAAGCCCTTCGCCGCGGCTGCCATGTCACCATAAGCGGCGGTCTGCGCCGAGGCGGTACGCATCGCGAATAGCCGGTTCTCGCGGGCGATGCGGTTTTGATCGGTGCCCGCTTCCTTGATGGCAGCATCGTGCGCCTGCTGCAGACTCGCCTGGTCCGCATAGTAGGAGGTCATGATCGTTGCGGCGTCGCCTATCGCCGCCCCGACGCTACCGAACGCATCGGCCATGCCCTGCGCGGCGCGCTGCGCGGTCTGATCAATAGTGTCGAACAGGTCGGCAGTAGCTCTAAGCGACGCGTTGAGCGCGTCGTTGGCGTTCGTGACGGCCTGATGCCCCTTCGCGATCTTGACCTGCTGGGCGATGTACTCGGCGCGACGGGCGGGATCGGTGAACCGGACCTCAGCTTCCTGCGTCGCTTTAAGCGTGGCTAGCCCGATCTCGCGCTCATCATTCGTCGCACCGACCAGCCGAAGCTCTTCGGCCAGCGTGGCAAGCTGCTTACGGCCATCGGTCATGTCAGCATTAAACCGGCCGCCCTCTTCCGTCTCGTTGAGATCCTTCCGTGCGTTTTGCTGATCCCGCAGCGCCTTTGTTGCTCGTGCAGCGGCATCGGTGAGCTTAAGGTCCTTCGCAGCCTGCTCTGCGCCAAGCAAAGGCAGGTCAGCGATCTGGGCAGCAATCAGTTCATTCGCACGCTCGGCAGGCACCAACCCAGCCGCGACGAACGCGTTGACCTGCTTTTGCGCGGTAATCTGTTCACGCATCCCGGCCGTCGACTTGGCCGCATCGGAAACACGTTGCGCAATCGCGAGCTGCACCTGGCGCGATACCGCGGCGGTGATATCGGCCTGCTGCTTGATCGCCTTGCTCTCGGCCTTCACCCGCGCCTCGGCGATCAGCGCCGCTGCGCCCGACACGCCGTAGGCTTTCGCCAGGTCGTAGAGGTTGCGAATCTGCGCCTCGATCGCGTCAGCGTCGCGCACCAACCCTTCCGCGTGGCGGTCGACCTTTGGCTTTGGCGGCGCCTTCGGCGTCCGGTCTGCCTTCAGGGCATCGGCCTGCTTCTTGAGGCGAGCCTGCGCCTTCTCGGTAGCATTGGCGCCGACCTTGTCCACGAAGGCGTTCGAACCGCTAACGAATCCGGCGACCCGCTTCGCATAGGCATCGCCGAACGTCTTGCCGAGCGAGCTGCCAGCGCCGCTGATAGCCGTCGCCGCTTCGCCCTTGCCGATGGCGCTGAGGACAGGCGAAATCCACCCTGCGATCGACTTCACCCAGCCAGCGACCCACTGATAGACGGTGCTGAAAACGGAGCCGACGGCCTTACCGGCCCATTGTGCGGCAGCGACGACAGGTGCGAAGAACTGAGACGCGGCCGCGGCGATCGCCGAGATATAGCCCGACACGGTCGACGACATGCTGCCCCAGAGTGCAACGATGGCGTCATAGCCGCCGGCAAAGGTGCCGTAGATGCTCGCGACAAAGCCCTGCACCTGCTTCATGTCGTTGGGCGAATAGAAGGCATCGAGGATCGACTTGCCCGAAATGTCGATATCGGCGCTGTCGGTGATCGTCTTCCACAGCCCCCCGAGCAGATCGCCGGTGGTGATCGACTGATCGCCGAGCTTTTTCATTTCCTTGGACGTGAGGCCCAGCCCTGCCGCATAGGCCTTGAGGCCAGAGTCATTGCTGAGCTGCTGCTGCCAGCGATACATGCCCACGCCTAGCACCGACAGCGGCGCCGCGATCGCAATCACTGCGGCCAACCACGGCGCCAGTGCACGGGTGGCGGACCGCGATGCGGCGGTTGCCGCGTCGCCAGCGGCCGTCTCAGCAAGGGCAAGCTGCGCGTTCGCCGCAGCTGCGACCTCTGCTGAGCTGGCAGCCCCAAGCTGCGCCCGGGCGAGGCGTTGCTGTGCGACGGCATCCGCCGTCCCGGCCGCCGCCGCAGCCTCCTCGGCAACGGCAAGCTCTGCCGCAGCAATTGCTGCGCGCGTGCCAGCTGCACCGGCTGCGCTGTTCGCTGCGACCAGTGCGGTCTGCGCTTCGGTTAGCGCTGCGGCTGCGGCTACTGTCGGACGGGTGACGATGCCCAGCCCGATGATCGCGCCGGCCATGTCCTTCGCGCTCGCGCCGGTTTGCAGCATGATGCCGCTCAGCTGCGAGCCTTGCTGCAGCAACACGGTCAGCGGCTTCTGTCCGCCCTGAAGGCTGACGATAATATCCTGAACCTGAAAGAAGATATTAGTGAGGTCGTTGGCGCCAAGCTTAGCCTTATTGGTGGCATCTTCCGTGCCGGCAGCCTGCCGCGCCTGAGCACGCTGCACCTCGTCTAAGCGGCCTGCGAGCGACGACGAACTGCGTTCATATTCGCCCTGCCCGATTGCACCGGCTCGATACAGGCGGGCAGCGTTTTCCAGCTCCTGCGACAGGCGGCGTTGCGCCGCATAGAGCGGGTCAACCGATGACCGCAGCGAGTTGAGGGAGCTATCCTGTGCCGCCTGCGCAGCCGCCGCCTGGCGAACGGCATCCTCGGCTTCGCGTGACGCCTGCGCCAGTCGGCGCTCCTCAGCAGCGAGCGCCTCAACTTGGGCGGCGGCCTGCGCATAGGCATTGCCAGCCGCACGAATACGGTCCGCCTGATCAGGCATGCCAGCGGCCTCAGCCGCCGCGGCGCGCTGAGCGATTTCCATGGCACGCAGCTCCGCCGAGGTCTTGCCGAGTGCTGCAGCTTCGCCTTCGAGCTTTGCGGCATAGGCGTCCGCCGAACTGATGGCCGATTGACGGGCGCGGTCTACAGCCTGCTGCTCTGCCTCCTGTTCCCGCAAAGCCTGCCCCAACTTACGAGCGTGCGCTTCGAAGAGATTGTATGCGAACGCCGCCGAGCGCACTTCCTGCGCGTGCGCCTCCATCGCGATGGCCCTAAGGGCAGCCTCTTCCTCTTTGAGGGCTTTTACACCTTCCCGCACGCGAGCATTGAACATTTCATGAGCGAAGGCAGCGGAGCGGATTTCTTGAGCTTGGCGATCAGCTGCGGCGATTGCCTCACTAGCAGCCTTTGCCTGCTCCTGCGCGAGGGCTTCCGCTTCAAATCGCGCCTTCCGCGACGCCTCAAGCCGCAGTTCAAAAAGATTGGCATCGGCAGCGACAAGGCGCGCAGACAGGTCGGCGTTACCCTGCTTGGTCGCCATGACCGCAAGCTCTGCTGCTTGAGCCTCGCGCATTTCCACACGAGTTTTACCAAACGCGGCAGCTTCACGCTCTAATGAGCGCACGAGGCGTTCGCCGGCCTTTTCGACGCGGTCGAACTCGCGAGCCACCTTGCACCCTCACGCGTTGCCGCAGCGCCGAAGCTCGTCACGGCACTGGTCGCGCTGGCTAGCTTAATCCCGCCAGCCGCAGCTTCGATCTTTGCCGAGTTGCGGACAAATTCCTGTGTCTCTGAGCTGAACATTTGCCCAAACTTGAGCAGCTCAGCAAATGCGCCCTCGGTGTTGATAATGAAGCCAACCTCTAGGGCGGCCGCGCCGTCGTCATCAATCATCGCGGCCTCCTTTCGAGGGTCAGCCCAGCACGGCGCGGAGCTTGGCTTCTTCGATCTCGCGCTCGCGCGCGGTCACCTCTGCGCGCCACGGGGGCGGACAGGTTTCGACGTCGGCCTTGTGGCTTTCGGCGAGGTAGGCGGCAGAGAGGCGGCGGATCAACCGAGCCTCCCATGGATCAAGCTCAACGGCAGTACGCTCGCACCACGCGTTGATTTCGAGCCATGACAGCGGAACGGCGCCCATCCCGGCCGCCTGGGTTAGACCCATCTCGATCAGCCGGTCGGTAATATGCGGCGCAGGGTTGGGGGGCATAGGCGGCACGATCTTGTCGCGCTTCATCTTCTCGATCCGGCTGAGCAGAGGAGCCGGTGAGTCTTCTACGAACTTGGCTCGCCGTGATCGAGGGTCCGGCTTTGGCGTGGCCTGAAGCCACGCCATCATCCGGATATAGAGGGTCAGGCCGCTTTCGAGGCGGCCTTGAAGTTTCCCCAGTCGGCGACAAACTTCGTCACCTGGCGAGTGATGTAGCCGATGCCCTGATCGGCGTATGCGGCGCGGAACATGTCCTGCCCGGTGAGGCTGGCCCCTTCGGGCTGATAGTCGAAGTTCTCGAACGATACGGTGATCGCGGCGAGGTCTTCGGCCGTCTCGGCGATGCGCTCTTCCTGGGTCGCCGCGGTGATCTTGCCGTCGTTATCCTGCATGCGCTTCAGCGCGCGCGCGGACTGGCGCGATTCGACGGCGCCATAAGCGCGGCTGCCGGGGCCGTGAAGATGGATGCGGACGGGGAGCTTGCCAGCCTCGTCGGCATAGAGCGGTTCGCCGGTGGGGCCCTTGACGTGCAGGGCGGCGGTGGCGGCGACGGCGAGCGAGGCAATGTTGAGCACTTGGTCATGGGATAGTCCTTCGCGGGAGGATGGTGCGCCAGCCCGGCCCGCGACCCGCGACGACGGGCCGAGCTGGCGCATAAGGACCGGCGTCGCGGGCGCGGGTAGGGAAGGGGTCAGGTGGTCGGCGCCGCGACCTTGACGATCTTGGTGCAGATCTCGATCGTCGGAGCGCCGGTCAGCATGCTGTCGGCGCCGTCGGCGGTTTCCGGCATGCCGAAGTTGCGTCCGCCGAAGTAGCGCTTGGCGCCGTCCGGATAGGTCACGCGGAACGAATAGAGCTTCTGGCTCTCGTCATCAGCCGACGTCTGCATGATCGCCTGGCCGGCGTCGGAGCTGTCGAGCGCCATCGACGGCTGCAGAGCACCATAGTCGGCCGAGCCCTTGAACTTCTGCTTGGCACCCTTGAGCGGCTGGAATTCGACCTTGGCGAAGCTGGCGCCGATCGAGCCGAGCTTTTCGACCTGGCCGACGTCGGTGAAGGTCAGGGCGGCGTAGCCAGTGGCGTCGGCAGTAGCCGGCGACGTAACGGAGATCGCAAGCGACGAGCCTGCGGCGGTCTGTGAACCCATGGTGATGATCCTCGTAACTTAATACCGCAGGGCCGGTGGGGTGTCGCCCGCCGGGCGGCGGGCTCGCGGGTTAGGCGGCGGGCTTGGCCTTCGGGTCAGCGGCAGTGTCGACGGCCTCGACCAGCCCAGCGGCTGCGAAGTTGACGAACTCGCCCTCGGTGAAATCGTGCGCCTTGCCAGCGTCGAAGCGGCGCTCGGTGCCGGCGTCGGTGAAATCGCGGGTTGCCTTGCCGCGGATCGTCTTGGGCTTGGTGTCGGACATGGTAGGTTCCTTTTCTCTCACGCTGCCGCGTCGAAGCTGACGCGGAAGTCTTGGGTCTGCTCGAAGCTGTTCGCCGGACCGCCGACATCAGGGCCAGTGCCAGCGGTGAGAATCGAGACACGAAAACAACCTGAAAGATCGCCGATCACGTCTCGGCAGCATCGCCGGATGAGCTTGATTGCGGCCTTCTGATCTCGATAGTTCGCCGCCCGCACCGCCACGGACACGCGCTCGACGGAACGGACGAGCGGCTCCCGCTTCAGGCGTTGGCGATCGACCAGGGTCACGCTGCGGATCAGAATGGCGGGTAGCACCACGTTATCGGGAAGCTTGCCGGCCTTGATGCTTGCTGGCTCCATCAGCTCGGTCAGCGGCTCGTAAGCGCGCAGCAGGTCACCGACGATCTCGACACCGCTCATTCGTCGGTTCCTTCCGGTTCGTCGCTGCCGATGATGCCGCCGCGAGTGACGCGGGCATTGACGTAAGTCTGCATCGCGGCACGGGCGGCTGCGGCGCTAAGATCGAGCGAGGGACGCATGAACGGGTTGGCTTTGGCGCCAGGGTGATGAACCGTCTTGCCGACAAAGCTGCCGCCAATTCGCAACGATCCGCCGCCGGTCTCATTGATGCGGCGGACGCTCTTGCCCTCTCGCTGGCTGTCGTCGACCGTGATGAAATGCGGGTCCGTGCCGTACTCTGCCCAGGTTGCTAGTGACCGCGGCCACTGGCCTTTGACGCTGACCTTGACGACAATCCGGCCGGGTTCGCTCCTCGTGCTCAGCGCCAAAGCCTCGGTTACTTCCTCGGCTGGTGAACGGCTCTTCGTCTCATCGAGCAACACCTTGCCGCCGGCGCGCGCTGCACCGCGGAGCAGTTTGGCCTCAATCTGCGTCGGAAGGGCCGCTAGGAAGCGCTGCACCTCTGCCTGGCCTTTCACGGTCGGCATCAGGCCGAATTGCCAGCTGAGGTGTAATCCTCGACCATGAACTCGACTTCGTCCCGAACGCCGACTTCAGCTGGCCCGGCGATGATCTGCATCACGCGCGGGAATGGCTTGGTCATGACGAAGCGCATGCTCGGCGTGACATCGATACGGAACCGCATGCGAACCTTGGCCGGACGCGTTGCCACGTTGATGCCGTCCGCCAGACGTTCTGCACGGCTCGGAAGGACATCGACCACGCTGGCGGCGATTGGCGAGCCAACAGCTTCCCAGCTGCCAGACCCAGCGCCGATCAGAGAGCTATCCGTGACCGGGCGTTCGATCTGGATCCGGCGATTGTATCGGCTGGCCTTGCCTTTGCCGACGGTCACAGGCTGCGTTCCCGAAGTCTGCCGCACAGCCGCCGTGCAGACGCTTCGGCTTTTTGAAACACTTCGCCGCCTTCGCGATCGGAGTCGTACGCGCTGATCAGGATCAGCATGGCGCGACGGAAGTTGCCTGGAGTGGCGTCACCCGCCTCATACCCCGCACGAATTGTCACGGTGAAAGCCTGTTGAGCGTTGCAGAATGAATAGAACGGTCCAGCCGGCGGTAATACGCGGGCGGGTCGGGAACTAAGATCGAGCCGCGCGCCTACGATCGCAACGGGTGCTCCAGCAGCGTCGACGTAAGCGACGCCGGGAACAGCGGACGCGTTGATCGGCCACGCTCGAAGCCTAACCGCCCCGAAGCCGCGGAACGACTCGGTTACGTCACGCGCCTCAAGAATGTGACCGGTGTATTCCTCAACCCACGCTGCGGCGTCGTCGATAAACTGGACGAGGTCAGCGTCCTGGGATTCGTCGTTCTCATCCAGTTGGATCTGGCGGCGGGCGTCCTGCAAGGTCACGGGAATAGCCATGAGGCACCTCGATTCACTGGAAAGTGTGGCGCCGGACAAAGGAGTCCAGCGCCACCCTTAGTCAGGCCTTTGCGGCGACCTGGAGATTGCGCTCGACGGCCTCGTGACCTTCGAGCGTTGGGTCGTTGAAGTCGATGCGGTTCTGCTCGACCGTGGTACCGGCACGGGGATCGTTGTCGACGGCCGGATGGTCCATATCGACGTCGGGTACGATCTGCTGCGGTGCGCCAGCGGTGTCGATATCAGTTGCCGGGGCAATGCCGTTGCCGGCGGTCTTGGCGGTCTTCGTGTCCATAGGTCTTCTCCTGGTTCGCCGAAACCGTGGGTCTTGCCGCGCGGCTTCGAAGAACCGGGCCAGCGCTAGGCCGGCCCGGCGGATAGTTATGCGTTCACGGCGATCTTGAGCGCGCGCATCGGCTCAGGGTTGTGCACCCCGCCGCCCACGCGCTTGGTCGTGTAGAAGTGCACGAACGGCTTGTTCGAATACGGATCGCGCAACACGCGGATGCCGATCCGATCGACGACCAGGTAGGTGGCTTCCATGTCGCCGTAGAGTGCGGCAACGTTGCGGCGCCCGCGGTCGGCATGTCTGGCATTTCGACGATCGGCGCACCGTTGAGCGTCTGGGGCTGGCCGAGAGCATAAGACGGCTGCCACAGGAAGTTGCCCTGGCCGTCCTTCAGCTTACGCGCAGCGCCGAGGCTCTGGCGATTGATGTACAGCTTGGCGTTCCCGGCGAACTCGCTGGGGAGGTCGTACATCAGATCGACAAAGCCATCGCCGGTCAGCTTTCCTGCGTCGCCGCTGTTGACGGCCTTGATCGCACCGTATGGATGGCGAGCCGCATTTGCGGCACCCGTGACATAGGTGAGGATGCCGTAGGGCTTGTTCGCCCCGTCGCCGGACAGGAACCCGATGCCCTCCTGGCGGGAGAATTCGGTATCGACTTCCTGACCCAGCCACTCCTCGAGGTCGATCGCGGCGTCGTCCAGCAGCTGCTGGGAGATTGCCGGATTGGCGTAGAGTTCGCCCGGCACGAAGTCGAGCACGCCGATCTGCGGAGTCGTGGTCGCAGGGCGGCTTGCCGTTTCACCGACCCAACCCGATCCGACGTTGCGGTCCGAGAAGTACTTCTTGAACCCGGCGACGCTGATCGTGATGACACGGCTTTCTGCACGCATCGGGCTGATCTTCTTCAGCTTCTCGCCGATCGTGCGATCCCATTCGATCGGCGCCAGATAGCCGCCGTCGGTGTCGGTGCCCTTCTGCATTGCCGCCCGCACCTCGGCCGAGGCGTTATCGCCACGGCGCATGTGCGCCTTGAACGCCTTGGTGTAGTCCGGATCGGCTTGATATCGCCGATGATGGCGCCGTCACCCAGCTTCGCGGCCGCGTTGATCCTTGCCTGATCGTCGACAGCAGTCTGCAGCTCCGTAAGGGTGGCGTTGATCGCGTCGAGCTTGTCCTTGGTCAGGACGTCCGTCTTGCCGGCCTTGATCTCTTCGATCTCGCGGGCATGCGTCGTCTTGAACTCGTCGAATGCGCCATTCAGCGCACGGATGAGCGTGGCGGGATCGGAACCGTCAGCGCGAACCGTGCCCGCGATCGCGCGCGGCATAGCGGGCAGGGTAGGAGCCGTAAGCCGCAGCTTCGGTTCCGGCTTGGTGCTTGCTGCCGCCGCAAGTGTGCGGAACGGGTGGGCGAGCACCGTCGCCACCGCCACGAGGGCGGCCATGTTCATTCTCTTCATGGTGGAGCTCCTAGCTCTTGATGGTGGTGAGCAGACCCGCCAGCAGGCCGGTCAACTCGGTCTCGCCGCCAGCGCCTGGCGTGTCGGCTACAGGGGCAGCGCCTGGCGTGCCCTTGATCTTGGTGATGTGATCGCGCGCTTGAGATCTCGTATCGCCGCCGGCGACGAGCTTCAGTTCAAGCGCGGTGATCGCGGTACGCTCGCGGTCGGAGGCCTTCGCTTGCTCGTCTCGCGTCGTCTTGTCGGCCGTTAGAAGCGTATCCGCGAAGCCCCGCTCGATCGCGACGGACCCAGACATGTAGGTCTCATCGTCCATCCACTTCGCGCATTCGGCCGCGGTCCGCCCGCTGCGCTGCGCGTAAACGTCGGCCATCGCTTGATCGAATGGTGCCAGATACGTCGCGGTCTCGGCCATGTCATGGCGATTGCCGACAGCTACGACCCAGCAATTGTGAATCATGAGGAACGACGCCGCACCGATTTCGACCGTGTCACCTGCCATTGCGATGACCGACGCAGCCGACGCGGCCATGCCCATGATCTTGATCGTCACCGGCTGATCATGTTCGCGCAGGACGTTGTAGATCGCGATCCCCTCGAACATGTCACCACCTGGTGAATTGATCTGAATCTCAACGGGGCGGTCACCGATTGCGCGCAACTGAGCCGTCACCGTCTTTGCGGTGATGCCCCCGCCAGACCAATAATCTTCGCCGATGGCGCCGAACATGGTGATGACGTTGTCACCGCTCTCGACCGCGCGAATGCCCGCTGCATCGGCAGACCACTTTTCCCAAAATGTTTGGTCGCGCCAATGCCGATACCGATCGATCGGCAGGCATGGGGGAGGGCGCTAGGGCGGTCCTTGCCGTTCACGCTCGATATGGCACGCGGCATCGGTGTGCCTGGGGTGGCGATCACCGGCTTGCCCGGCAGAGGGCGGCCATTGAGGGTCAGTACCGCACGCGGCTTGCCCGGCGCTTTATGCTCGTCGGTCATGGTTGCTCCTAAGCGTCTGCTAAAGTTGCTGCGGCAGTAGTGCCGTTGCGAGGCAGCTCGTCGCCCCCTGCGATTGGGTTGCGGTCGAAATTGTCGCGAGCCTCATTCGGGGTAAGGAAAGCCGCATTCGGACCGAGCGCCGCCTTGAAAAACTCGGCCTGGTCTTTGAGCGAGCCGCGTAGAAGCGCCCCGTCATTGTACTTGGCGTACATCGTGTCCTGTTCGGCCGGCGTGAGCAGGCAGAACCACACGGCCTCCTCCCAAATGACGAACCATTGGAGGAGGCAGTACGTGACGAAAAACAGCCCCAGCTGTTCGATGCCGCTGCCCCAGCTGGTCTCATCGAACATCAGCAGGGGGCGCGGAGTGCCGGTAAACCGCGATATCTCTTCCGCCTCCTGCTGGCGCAGCGCAACGAGCTCGTTGTCCTTCGCCGTGCCGGACAGCACTTTTGCCTTCAGTCCCTCCTCGAGTATCAGCCAATCCTCTTCGGCGTCTGCTCCCGAGAAGTTCTCTCGAAGGCTGTCGCGCAGATTGTCGATCGCTTCGGCTCCAAGCGTCTGATCAGTCTCAAGCGCGCCGCGCGCCATCGTGCCCTTGTCAAGCAATCGACCAGCAGCCTGAAGCGCGCGATGCGACAGGCCTAGCGTGTCGGCAGCGACGTCCAGCAGGGAAACGCCAGTCAGACCGTCCAGAGAAATAGGGCCGCGGAAGTGAAAGACGTCTTCCTTGGCAAGCGTCACGGCGCCACCCGATTTGGGCTGGTACCGAAAGCTCAGCTCAAAGGTCGCTGAAAGCTGCGGCTTTACTGACCGCCGGGGGAGGGGGACAATTTGACGTACCGCGCCCCTCGACCGGACGATCAGCGCGAATGCATTGCCGTCGAGCAAGGCGCAAAGCTGCATGTAGCTCTTGAACTGAGTGGCGGATTGGAAGTCGTTTGGCTTGCGATGCAGCACCCTGAACAAGGGGTGGTCCCGCGCCTTTTCAATCTTCCCGTCCGCAGCTCTGCGCATGAGATGAAGCGGCAGCATGCCTATTGAGCCTGAGATCAGCGACATGGCCCGAAAGAAGGTGCTGTTCCGAAGCGCAGCACGTTCATTGACCGCGATCCCTGCAACCCCGGTTCGACCGCCATCACCGCGCATCATCTCATGAAGGGTCGGGTCTGCAAAATCGTAGGCTTGGTAGGCCATGATCGGCCCACCATGGCTCTGCCCAGTTGTCGCCTTGGCTGCGGCGATCGCGCGCGAAGGCGATAAGGACCTTCGCCCGCCAGCCTGGCGGCGATAATCATCAGGCGACATAGACGTACACCCTCCTGTTAGACGCGGATGATGCCGCGCGAGGCGTACACCGACTTCTTCTTCGTCTTCAGGCTGGAGACGGCAGCGCCGATCGCCATCGTGGTAGTGACCATGCCGTCGATACGCCCGCGTGATTTCTTCTTGTTGAACATGCGGTTGCCTTGACCGTCGGGGTCGATCGCGGCGTTTGCCGCGCAACTGTATGTGACCGGCGAGTTGTCGATAATGACCCGCTGCGCGAGAATCGCGTCTTCGGTCTTTGTGATCGAGTGCGGCATGCAGAGCTGCCGGTCTTCGAACATAACGCGGGTGCCTTGGGCATGCGCCACGATCTTAAGCCCGCGTCCCGTTGGTTTATCCGGGCCGCCGTACAACCAGACTTCAAGCCCGACCTCTGCACATGCGTCCATGAAGCTCGAAATGAAGGCCGGATCGGCAACCATTTCGAGCACCTTGTGCTCGGCGTAGAGCTTGGACACCTGCATCGCGACGAAAGTGTAATCGATCGTCGCACCCGGCGTGGCGACCAGGAACCCATCCTCGACCCACTCGACGTAAGGGGCGTGATCGCGCTCACCCTTCTCTTTGAGGTGGCCTGCGGTGGTGCCCGCCGCTGTCCAATACCAGCTCTTCACCGCCAGGGGCTCGTCGCCGATTGGCTCCCAAGCTGCGCTGACGGCCGTCAGATCGTTCTTCTGCGAGAGATCGAGCGCCAGCCGGCAGAACCGGTTGCGCATCATCGTGTCATCGACCGGCCCCTGGACCGCGGCCCACTTTTCCTCGTCGATCCAGAAGTCGGCAGACGCAGTATCGACGCCGAAATAAAAGGCGTAGGACGCTCGACTTCGTGGATGGCCGCAGCAGTGCGGAGGCGACCGTCTCGCGAATATTTTCGATAGGGAAGGTCTCGCCCAGCGCCGGCAGCGACTTCTGCCAGACCTTCTCGTTCTCAAACACCGTCTCGCGATCGGCCTTGTCGATCCGTGCCACGAAAGCGAACGCTGTGTCGTCGCGCGCCTCGCCCTTCGCGATCTGCTGGTACATCTCCGAGTAGGACGTGCCGACATGCTGCGACGTGGCGGGCGTGTTCGTGCCCATCAGCATCAGCGCGTGACCGGCGACCTTGTCGATGCCGCGCTTCCACGTCTGCAACACGTTTTCGTCGGTAAGCTCATGGATCTCGTCGCCCGCGACATAGTTCGGTCGCGGACCGGAAAGGCTTTCACCGCTGGCGATCGGCTGAAAGAACGACCCGCTGTCGGGATGCTCGATCTTCCAGGCGTTCTCTAATTCGCCGCGGATGACGACCTCGCCGAGGCCTTCCAGGCTCTCGCCTTCGTCATGCTCCGGTATCGTCGCGCGGCACATGGCCGCGGCGTCGCGGAACAGGACGTTGGCGGTCTTCTTGTCCTCGCCGATGGCATAGCACTGGGCGCGCTGAATATCGCACCAGCCCATGATGTAGACGCCGATCGCACCCATCAGTGGCGACTTGGCCTGGCCTTTGCCGGTTTCCAGCCAGCCTGACCGAAACCGCCAGCGGTCGGTTGCAGTGCGCCAGCCGAACAGCGAGCCCATGACGAACGTGTGCCACTCGAGCGGGTAGAACGGCTGGCCCGCAGATGGCCCGTCGGTGACCTGAAAAACCGACGGCAGGAAGTCGAGAGCGTGACCCGCAGCGTCCGGTCGCCAGTATATGCCGCGCCGCTCGCCGTCGCGCATGTCGCGCAGGTGACGCTCGGCTGCGTGTCGGACAAGCTCTCCAGCCGTAAACAGCTTCCCGTCGACCGCGGCCTTCGCCCATGCCGTCGTCGGATCAGGATCGGAAAGGAACCGGTTAGCCACGCTGTTTTAGGAACCGTGCGGAGCCAGTCGTGCGCGCTTGCTTCTTGACCACCTTGGCGCCCGCGTCGCGCTCACGCGGCGAGATGCAAAGCTCCTTCTCCAGCGCTTGCGCCTGGCTCGCGGCGTTCGACATCGTCGTCCACCATGGATTGTAAGTCGGGACGCCAGTCTTCTTGGCCTTGATCACCGGGCCAGATTTGATCACCTCCTTCGCGGATTGATCGAACGTGACGTATGCGACGACCAGGCGGATGACCGCGTGCGAGTTGGCGACTGCCAGTTTCTCGGCGCCGCGCATCTCGCTGATAATGCTCTTCCAGTAGGACGATGCTGCCTCGCGGTCTGCGGCCCGGCCGAAGATGCTGCGCCAGTTCGGCTCTGGCGGAACGCCGTCGCCTCCAGCAATTTCGATGACCTCGGCCATATGGCCTCCCGCGGCGGACCGGTCGAAACCCTCCCCCCTCAAAAATTACTCGCAGTGCTCACGCCCCACGTGGTCGGTACGGGTGGCGACGGCCCTCAGACTTTCGACCGGGGGGTGGGGTCAGCCGAGATCGGCCGAAGGCAGACGAGTGGAAGCGTGGAGCGCTGACCTTCGCCTGTCAGCCACGCGACTTCGCCCCGGCCATCATCAGCTGCCACCACCAAACCCAGTGGACTCCCACTTGCTAGGCGGACAAAGTCCCCGAGTACGATCGGCTCATGAGTCGCTTGCTCGACTACACGCAGGTCGCAGACATGAAATGTTGCACGACGCGGCATGGCATACCTCGGGGGATAGAAATGGATTTTAAAGCCGGCGATACAGTTCAGCTAAAGTCTGGCGGCCCAATTATGACCGTCGATCAAATCGGTCAGAGAATGCACAGCAGCGTGGACAGTGCTTGGTGTCAGTGGTTTGAGAAGACCAAGCTTGAGAAAGGTGTATTCCCGCTAACATCATTGACTAAAGCCTGAAGAACTTGGGCTGGCCGCAGCAACGGTCAGCCCTTCCTATTCCACGGGTGCGTCGCGCTGGTCGGCCTGCCCGAGCGATCCACGCCGCCAACAGGCCGCGCCGTGGCACCCTTGTCAGCGAGCGTCTTAGCGTCCGAGCATGGCCTGCAGAGCAGCTGGTAATTGCTGCGGTCACCGGTGCCACCACGCGACAGCGGGACGATATGGTCGGCGATCGTGCCCAGCGTCTCGATACCCTTGGCCTTGCACTCGCCCTCGCATGTGATGACGGTGGCAAGCAGGTGAGCGCGCATCTTATCATGCGCGGTGCCATAGCCGCGCTGATGGCGGCTGACCTTAGACCAGCCCATCAGCGCCCTCGAACGGCGGCACGGAGATCGATCGCCGCCTGCTCGGCCTGCTCGATCAAGCGCTCGCTGCGGCCTTGGTGACGCGATCCGCTCGACATCTCCTCGGCGATCCGGAGCACGCGCATGCCGATAGCCTCGACATGATCGGCGGTGGTGAGCCGCATATGCGGAGCAGCCATTTAGACCTCCACACACGACGCCGTTTCAATAGAGGCCAAGTTGCTTGTTCGTCTTAGCAAACTGGCCATGCCGCAGTGGCGCGATTCTGTCGTAAGCCTTTGCCGCTTCGATCTGCGTGTCGAACATTCCGATGTGCTCGGTGACGCCCTCAACGACTATCTTGGCGGCCCATTTGCGCTTGTCGGGCACTCGGTAAACGCCTTTGAACCGAGACGTCTTAACGATCAGCTTGCGCCTGTTCATAACATTCTGCCCGGGCGTGCACTTCCTGATATTGGCCCGGCGATTATCAAACCCGTTCGCGTCGATATGATCACCGATCTCACCGTCGGTGAGGCCAAGGATCACGCGATGCATCAGGAGGTGTTTGCCGGCCACATCTGCAACGGCGTACCTCCCGTTGGACCGCCAAGGCAGACCGCGGACCTTGCCAAAGTCGCCTAGATCGCAAAGGGCAATTTGCCCATCCCCGAGCGCGATACGAACTGTTGCTGGCGCGGCTCTAACCACTATTGATTTCCTTACCTTGCGGGGGTGATGCCGTCAACACGTCAATCGCTCTTTCATAGCAATGATGTCGGAGACGAACTGCACCGTGGTACGCGCCGCGCTCACTTGGTCATTCCGACAAGTTGTGAGGTCCGACCCGGCAAAACCCGCTGCCATATCGAACCGGCACACGTTTTCGAAAATGCTCCAATATTTGGCCGGCACATAGCCTTTGATCCGCTTCAGATCATCAAGGGCCTCCTGCTCTGCCCACCCGTTGCCCTGCCCAGCGCCAGGGATGCGCGCCAGATCCATGACTAGGGCCTTGCCGCCCAGCCGGGACCATAGCGTCTCGCAATGGTCGATCGCAGCAACCTGGCTATCGGACAGCAGCTTGGCCGCCTTCCAGCGCGCGACTGGCGTGCCGCCTCGGTTGATCAGCGTGTGCTCCGTCACGACGCGGCCCGCATCCCGCAGCGGTACGTCCACTATAGCGTGCATGCCCCGCGCGATCTGGATCGCCGGGGCACCGATCGCCTCTCCCTTCGCTGTAACGGCCTCGGCCATCCGTTGCGCCAGCGTCTTAGGCTGCCGCTTGATCTTGGTACTCGCCTTTGCTGCCCGCCCCATCGTATTGCCCCTCACGCTGCCAAATCTGAGATGATGTCGTGCCTAGTCCAGTCGCTCTCGTGCCAAGCCCGGGACTGGATACCGTCGCTGAACCGCCAGAAGCGGGTCTCGCGCTCGTGCGGACCGGCGAGGATCAACGTCCAGCAATCGCCGAGCGGCAGGTCGATGATCCGGTGGATGTGCGTCGCGCGGACCTGGTGAGCTGTGCCCGGGTGGCGATAGACGAGGGCGGCAGCGCCGGTCGGGCTGAAGACCTCCTCGGTATATCCGCCCGCCAGGATATGGCTCGTGAAATTGAACGGGTGATCATGCGGGTCTCCTTGGTCCGGCCCGGTGAAGTGATGGATGGCGCAGTCGAACGGCAGGCCGAGAATATGCCACTTCTCGAACTGGTCGTTCATGCGCTCGTGGTGAAACTGAAGG
Organism: Sphingomonas sp. Ant20; assembly: GCF_000783375.1. Lineage (NCBI taxonomy): Bacteria > Pseudomonadati > Pseudomonadota > Alphaproteobacteria > Sphingomonadales > Sphingomonadaceae > Sphingomonas > Sphingomonas sp. Ant20. The sequence goes on along the minus strand of NZ_JRVI01000154.1, from coordinate 19,935 downwards.
TCCATCGTCTCAAACCTCGCTCGTATAGGTATGTATCATGCTGTCGGCGTCAGGCAGGGCAGCAGGTCGTCTCGGTACGTGACCATCACCGACACACCGCTGTCGCTCCGATTGTTCCAGCCCTCGAACGTCTCGGCGGTCGCACCACAATCCATGCAACCCGGGCAATGCTCCATCGTGCCGTCGCTCACTTCCTGCCATGCCGCGAACTGCGGATCGACGTTGACGCTGCCGCAGAATGGACAGGCCTTCATGCTGATCTGTGACAGTCCCATCATCGTTCTCCTGTGGTTCTGGGCTTTGGGAATGGCGGCTGGATCCAGCATCCGCGGTCGCACTGGACCCAGCCGTGAGAGCGGAGCCATGCGGTGCCTTCGTCCTTGGTCTTCATGCCGAGGTATCTGGGATGGCGGCGTCGAACCGGCACTGAGCGATGTGCGCGTCGACATCCTCAACTACGACAGCGCTCTTAATGGCTTCCTCCATGTTGAGGTGGATCTGGGCCACGTCTTCGCCATCCATGCTCATTGGATCGACAACCCAGTCGCTGTGGATGCGCTGCACACCCTGCGCTTGCCACGAAGCCCAAACCTGACGGCCCTTCGGACCGAGCATCTGAGCCAGCGCCTCGATCATGTAGGCGCGATCGGTCGCGGTGCGGTTCAGGCGGTCAATCCGGTGTTGAAGGCCATCGGCCTTTGCGCGCGTTTCCTCGCTCATCATCGTTCTCCTGCAGGTGCACGTAGGGCCCGCGCTGGATCGATGCCGTGCTCGACGAGCATCCTGCGCAAGCGCGAGACCTCCGGAAGGCGCGGGACACTCAGGTCGCTAATGACGCCAGCGCGCGTCGCCTGGTCGATCGCGCACGGACCGCACCGGACATGCTCGCCATAGTCGAAGCACATATCCGGCGAGCGACAGATGCCCTCGACGTCATCCTTCCACAGCATGCGGCCGGGGTCGGTCATTGTCCGACGATTGCGTTCTGCCTCGGTCATGCTGCCATCTGCTCGGGAGGCTGCTCGATTTCGGCGAGCGCCTCGTCGATCTGATCCTGGGTGATGAAGCCAGCGGCAAGGCCCATGCTGCGCAGGTCCGGCTTCATCGCGCGGATCTGTGCCGCGGTGATCGGGGGCGCGTCCGCGGTCACCTCGCGGCGGCCGGTGCGGATGATCGCGCGCGCGCGGCGGATGGCCGAATCCTCGGGGCTGACCCACTTCGACATGCGCTCTTTCATCTGGTGCACCGTGGGAAACCAGTCGAGCTCGTCGAGGCAGCGGCGGCAGGCATAGGCCAGCGCCCGCTCGTCATACCCGTCGAGCATGGTCATGTACGTCCGGAATTTGAGCTTGCCGCCCATCTCGTCCGTCGCCTGGCTAGGCAGTGCCGCAGAGAGGCCTCCCAACGACTGGCGGACGAACCGTTCGTCGGCGGGCTTGGGAATGGCGACGGCGCGGGCGACGGGCTCGATCAGCTCAATTTCGCGCGCGCTGAACACCGCCCCGTTCTCAAACGCGCGGGCCAGCACGGTCATCACGCTCGGCGTCAAGGATGGCATTGAGCATGCCGTTGTTGCCGCGTCGTTGCTGATCAGGTCGTTGGCCATTGCGAAGTGCCCTTTCGATGAAACTGGTTGGGTCGATTGCGCCCTCGCGCTGTGCGGCGCCGAGGGCGGCGATTACCGAGGAGGTGCCGTGGTCGCGCTTCCACTTGCCGAGCAGCTGCCGCGCTTTGGGTTCGAGCACGCCAGCCCGACCCATCAGCAGGATGCCCCCGTCGAACATGACCTTGTCCGGATCGACGATGACGGGCAGGGCGGGCGCTTCGGCGCCGGAAGCGTCAGCTTCCGAACCTAAGTCTCCCTGTCCCTCTCCCTGTCCCTCTCTCTTGGAGCCATTGTCACTAGTTACATTGCCGTCTGTCACCGGTGACAGACGGGGTTTGTCACTGGTGACAACGTCGTCTGTATCTAGGGACAGATGCGGGACGGATGCGGGATAGTGATGCGTCACCCATGCGGTGAACGAAGGCTTGGCGTCGTCGGTCTTGTTCCGAACGTTCCGCTGCTTGATCGTCGCGCATTCGGTCCGATAGCGCTGCCGTAGCTTGCTCTCCCAGCCGCTCATGACCTGTTCGGCGATGACCGGGTGATACAAGCGGCCGTCAGCGCATGCGACGAAGCCCCGGAGTGCGTCTGTGCGGTGCTTGCGGAACGTCCGCATGTCCCGTCCGAGGCCACAGAGCTTCGTCAGCACGGCGTCGTTGTCTGGCAGCGAGCCCGCCGGCAACTGATGCCATGCGGCCGCCCAGAGCAGCACGGCGTACCAGCAACCCTCGGGGTCACCTTCTGCGGCGAGATCGCTATCGCGCAACCTGGCGACGTGGAGGGGCATGAACGGGAAGTCCTGAAGGTCCGCGTCGGGCGGTGTCAGGGGCGCTGGCTGGGTCACTATGCTGTCGCCTCATTGGGGGAAGCTTTGGAAGTCTGCGGGGTGACTTCGGCACGCAGCTTGGCGGCATGCTCGATCATCAGCGCGGCGCGCGCGTCGAGCGCGTCAGCCGCCGCGATAAGATCTTCGCACGAGACCCCGCGTTCGGAATCTGTCTTCTTTCGCAAGCTTCGCGGCTGGATGCCCAGCGCGTCAGCGAGCGCCTTGGCGCTGCCCAGCAACACGCCAGCCTGCATCAGGCCGACCATGCGAGGGACGGACAAGACGTGTGTAGTGTGGGCCGCTTTAGCGGTTCGTCTAACGGCAAGGCGCCTAGCCTTTTCGTCGGCTTCTTGCTGTCGACGCGCATCGCCACGCGCCTGCATCGCCGCATCCAAATCTGCGACGGTTGATAAGTGGGCCGGTTTAGCGGCCCTAATAAGGGTATCGGCCTGCATGTCAGAGCATCCCCGACGAAATGCCGCCGAGCGTATAAGCCGGGCCGCCGGTGCGGGTGTCAGGAGCGGCGACAAGCTGGGCACCACCTGCGATGCGCGCCATCTGGCGCTCGAATGGCGTCAGCTCGGTCATCATGATCCGCTTGGCTTCCGCGGCGCCAAACATGGTGCGGGCCGACTCATATTCACGCCGGAGCCGGTCTGGCAGCCAGCCGAGCGTCCGACGGCTATTCTTCTCGCCGACGATCGCACGCTTCGCGAGGTTCGCCGCCCGGGCATCCGATGACGAGTCATACAGCGCCCGAAGGCGCTTGCCGGCCGCGACTTTGTATGCGCGCCAAGCTGGATCGTCTTTGCGTTCGGCCTCCCGCCGCAGAGTGGACTCCCTGGCCTTGGCGCGTGCCTCAGGTGTCCGCTTTCCCGTGGCGCTTGCCGCATGCAGTCGCGCCACGAACGCCGGATCCCGGTGATTGTGGCGCGCCGCACACGAACGGCAGCGGCCGGTCTTCGACTGGCGCGTGACGGGGGTCGTGCAATCTAAACAGGTGCGCGTCATGCCGCGAACTCCAGGTCGATGATGTGGGGGGCAGATGCGGGCTGATGATCGCAACCGAGGTCGGCGCGGATCCCGCACCGGAAACAGGGGGTGCGATCGAGCACCGGGGGCAGGGGTTCGCGACGCTCGGCCCGGGCGATTGCCTCGGCGCGGTCCGTCTCCCTCTTGGAGCCATCCGGAGCCTTGCTGGCGCGGATCGTTGCGCCCAGCTCGGGAATGAGGATCTCACGCGAGAACGGCGTGGTGGTCACCACGATCTTACCCGCCGCGATGAGGTCGACCAGAGCCTTCTGCGGGATCGAGGAGGACCGCACGCCGAGCAGCGCTGCCAAGGCTAGGTTCGTCGGACAACGAGCCCCGGCGCGTGCGGCGCGCAGGAGTGCATCGTAGACGACGTCGCGGGACTGTGCAGCTGTGCGGCGAGGCTTCGTCATTATGCCGCGACCTCGACGATGGTACGTCCGCCCGCGAGACGGGTCTCGGCGATTGCGGCGTAATCAGGGTTCAGTTCGATCAGTGTTGCGTCGAGACCGACCTGCTCAGCGACCAAGCCAACGGTGCCGGATCCCCCAAACGGATCTAGGACATGCCCGCGCGCACGGCCGAAGGTCGCGCAGATCCCGCCGCAATCATCTACCGCGCCGCACGCTGCGCACGTCGTCGGCGGGCAGCCCGCAGCGATGCACCGGCGCGCGAGCTCGCGCGGGAAGGTCGCGAAGTGTGCCTCGCGGCAGCCCTCGATATTGAAGGTCCAGACATTGCGGCCGTTCCGGGTTTCGGGAACGTAGGTTTCGACCCAAGTGCCCGCGCGGTTCTGCCCAGCAGTCGAGCCCTTCGCAGGCTGGTACTGACCATCCTTGCGGCGCGCGTGCGCGTTGCCAGTGACCGGCTCGCGCAGCGCGTCCGCATCAAAATAGTAGGCCTCACTGCGGGTAAGCAGCCAGATCTTCTCATGCACTGCCGCCGGCCGATCGGTGATCGACTCGGGCTTCGGGTTCGTCTTGTTCCAGACGATCTCGGACCGAACCCACCAGCCGTCATCCTGAAGCGCGATCGCCAGACGGTTCGGCAGCATGCACAGGTCTTTCGGCTTGAACGAGCCGCGCCCGTCGCCAACCGATCCGACAGTGCTGAACGGCTTGTCGCGAAAGGTCCGATCATCGATGCCGTCGGCCTTGTACGCCGCCGCTGATTTGCCGTTGGGCGTTGCAGCGTGGCAATCGCCGTAGTTGATCCAGACCGTGCCGTGCATCTTCAGCACGCGCCGGACCTCGCGAAACACGTCGACCATGACCGCGAGATGCTCAGCAAAGGTCGGCTCAAGGCCGATCTGGCCGTCGACGTCATAGTCGCGCAGGCCCCAGTAAGGTGGTGACGTGACCACACAATCGACTGACTGCGACGGCAGCAGACGCAGCTGCTCGCGAACGTCACCAATCATGCGCGCGTGGCGCGCGCGGCCCGCAGAAAACCGTCCGCAGAACCGGGCTCAACCGGCACTGCGCTATTGAGCGCGTCCATAGTCATCTCCGTTGCGGGGTTTTCCGCGTGTTATTCGTAGGTTTCAGGCGACCGCAGAGAGCGGTTGACGGATCTCGGTGCATCGTTGGATCCAGCGAGCAGACGCGGCATGAAGGTCGCGCATCAGCTTCTCGCCGGCGAGGTATTCCTGGGGGGACGATCGCCCGACCACCGGGGCCGTTCGGGTGCTCTGCCTCGTTCAGCATGACGAGCACACGAGCGATCAGCAGGCCGCAGTCATCGGCGTCACAGACCGCTTCCTTGTCGACCAGCCGCTTGCCCTTGGCCTCGAAATAGTCGTCGAGCACTGACGGCTCGGCGTCCATGGCGCGGTCGATCGTCTCAAGCGTAGGGAGCGATCCGGCCAGTTGCTTGTCCAGCGCCTGGATGCTGCACTCGATGCGATCGGCGAACGTTCCCTTGCCATGACGGTCAATGCCGCGGGCCCATCCGCGCATCACTTTGGCGTGCAACTGGGCTTTCGTGAGTCGTTCCGCATTTGCAACGACAGTTGGGCCGGTCATCGACCATTCTCCTGCTCATGGAAACTGAGTCCCTGATCACCGCCCCGAAGGCCGTTCGCCTCGCCGTTGCGCGCGCGCTGCTCGAGCATCGCAACCTCGTGACGGCAGCAGAGGTCGATGCCCCAGAGCAGCACGGCCGAGCCGATCGTGATGAGGACCGTCATTGCGACGATGGACCAGTAGTCCGTCACAGGACGTTCCCTTCGGCGTCGCGGATGACTCGGCCGTATGCCGCCGCGTCCCTGCCCGAGAGCAGCGACTGGATGAAGCGGTGACGCTGCCAGACCGCATGGGCGTGGCCCAAGACGAAGCACGCGACACACGCGAAGAACCAGACGCAGATGGTGATGATGGTCATGCAGCTTTCCGATCTCTGGAGGGGCAAACCGGCGCTTGGCATGACCGAACCGCAATTGCGGCTCGGCAACCGCAGGCCGTGCAGTGCGTGAAGTCGAGGACGGGCGCCTCGATGTGCAGCGCTTCAGAAACAGCGTGCATCGCGTACCGCCCGCCGTTGGCGAGGATGAGCGCGCATGGCTCGCTGGAAACCCGAGCAGGTTCCACAGAGGGGATGGAGAGGACCATCTACTCGGGCCCTTGGCCGGGGAAGCTTGCGGCCTCCCCGGCGTCGGCTACGGTGTTGGTGCGAACAGCCACCGGAGAGAAATCATGGATTACGTCGATCGCGTCTTTACTGACGAAGACGTCACACTCGATGGCAACACATTCACTCGATGCGTCTTCGACGGCTGCGTCCCGCGCTACAACGGTGGCGCGGTCGGCATCGTCGGCGGGTTTGCCATCAAGAATGGGGGCAACATCAGATACGGGGATGGCGTCGACGCATTCGACAACGGCTTCAGCAAATTCATCGTCGCCGATATCGAAAATCAGGCTTCACCCGTATCACCGATGATGAGGCTGCCGCTGAAGTGCCAGTCGCCCCTAAGCACGATCCCCGTTAAGGTAATTTCGAACGGCTCAACCATGGTCGGCCTCCGTGACGAACTTGAGCAGAGCGCCCGCGTCATTGAGGAGGTCGCGGATCGTCATCGTCGATGGCGTCCAGCAGTCGTCGATGCACTGAAGCCGCACCTTCCGTTCGTCCAGCGGCGTCTGATCGACCCACGCGACGATCTCGCGAGCACCGTCTTCGACCCGCAACGGATGAAGCACCTTCGCAATACGGATAGCCTTGAAGCGCAAATCACGATCACGGTCCCTGCGGCTGCTTTCCTGCATCTTCGTGATGTGCTTATCCCATGGGCGCGAACCCGTGAGCGGCGTGGCACTTTCGGAAGTTGGCTGGGGATAAACCTCGTCCGTCATGCCGCTTCCTTCTGTTCGATGGAGGCGGAGGCCTTGGGGCGCCGACTTGCGGCCGACGCCCTTCCAGCTACCGTGGGGTTGCAAAGCCAACCACGGAGACTTGAAAATGCCGAACGAATTGACTTCAGAGCAGATCGAAACAGCGATTGCGATCCAGTCAGAGCTGCTGGCTGGACTGTATCGAACTGCGATCGATCGTGGGGAACTGACTCCGGCGGAGTATCGCGAGCTGATGTCGTCAGCGACCGACCCGCACGAGGTGTCTGCCCGACTATACGCTGGTCCGCTGGCAGCACTATACCAAGTCGCACCGCCTCGCTGAACTCGGCGGAGTCGCGCGCGGCTAGCTCCTCAAGAGCCGCATCAAACCGCGCGCGGCTCTCAGCCTTGATTTGCGCCAAGGGCTTGCCCGTACGTAACGCAGCACGTTCGAATGATGTGAGGACGGGAGCCATTTACGCCGCCTCCTGCTGTTCGCCAGAAGCGGAAAGGCTGAAGGCTAGCCACACTTCAGGCGACAAAGTCGTTCCGACCGCAGCCCCATCTTCACTTGCGCATCCAAATGGGGGTGCTTGTCGCCCCGTGCCCAGTGACGGACACTCCATGCGCTAAAGCCATGCGCGGCAGCGAAAGCTTCGGCGGTTTGGCCGGTGCGATCGAGGTGATCTCGGAGTGGGGTTTTGCGAGCCATGAGGCAGAATGTACCTACGCTGGGTACGATAAGCAAGCGGTTTTGTACCCGAGGCAGGTTCTCGACGCTGCGGCGCGCTGGGTACAATCGTCAGGCATGCCAATGCCCCTCAAAGATGCCCGCCACCGCGCGGGCCGAATCAGCCAAGATAAGCTCGCCGAAATGGTCGGGTCCGGACGGTCCACGATCGTCAAACTAGAAAGCGGCAAGCTTCCGATGACAGAGGACTGGGCTAAGCGGCTTGCGCCGGCGCTCAATCTTCGCCCATCGGACTTGTACAAAGGCCCCCAGGTTCGCGTGATTGGGTATGTCGGAGCGGGGCAGCGCGTCTACGCGTACGAGATATGCTTTATTCCGGTGAAACGATCGATCGCCCGCCAATGACCAGCGGCGACCTCCTTTCAGTAGAGGTGAGAGGAGATAGCATGCTCCCTCTCGCTGAGGAGGGATGGCATATAGTATATACCGCGGGGGCGACCGTGGATGAGAACGAGGTGATTGGCCGAGTCTGTGTTGTACAGATGGACGAAGACGGCGCGATGCTCGTCAAGCGCGTTATCCGCGGCACCAAGCCCTACCACTACCATCTGGTCTCGATGAACGCTGCCGCAATCGAGGATGTAAAGTTGCGCTGGGCAGCCGTGGTAAAGGCTATCGTGCCCCGATGAAACAATGTCCTGATTGCAGCACCCGCGTGCGGGACGACGCTCGAATCTGCCCTGCTTGCGGGCGCGCATATTCGGATGATGAGAACGCCGCCGCGGCTAAGCGACGATACGGCAATGCGGCCCTTCTCATAATCTTTCTGATCTTCTTGGCCGTGCTAACCCGTTTCTAAGTACCCTTTGCGGGTACATTTCTGGTTGACCTGTACCCAAACTAGGTACATATAACTTCCAACAGGCTATCCCGGCTTGTTGGGAGACGATCGTGGTTCGCGACTTCGCAGCAGAGTTGGTAGCGGCCCGTGCAGCTGGCGATTGGGCCGCTCACGAGCTGATCTGGGAAGAGCGCCGCGTCGCTGGCGTGGAGGCTGATGAGGACGCGCTCGAAGACGAGTACGCGCCCGGCGACAAGGTCATGTATCGAGGCGAGTTGGCCGAGATCGACAGCCGCTACGAGATCAGCGGCGATTACATCGTGCTATGTGCGGATGGGCTCTACCGTTCAGCTAGCTGCCTTGCCCTCTCGCGGCCCGCAGGTTTGCCAGACCAGACCGCCGAGCGCTCGGCACTGGTGGGCGGGGTTCAAGTCCCCGGGACCGCTCCAATGGCAGCCACAACCCAAGAGGCCTGCCCAGTCCAGATCGCTGAGCGTATTCCGATGGGCGCTCTTCGGGTCTCCCATAATTCGACGACCGATAGCGTCGTGCTGGTCGACGCACTGACCGAAGACGACGTTGCCGAGGTTTTTCACTGTGAGCGGCACACAGTTTCGCAGACACCGGCCGACGCCGAGAAGTGGGCTCGCCTGTTCGTAGCAGCCCCAAAGATGCTGGCTGCGCTTCTTGCTGTATTGGCGGTCCGTCCGAGCAACCATGACGACATGGACGACCCCGAGGCCGCCGCAGCTTGGCAGGGTGTCTCGTCCGCTATCCACGCAGTCTCGCAGGTGTCGGCATGATCAGCTTCGAAACCGCGCGCGACATTGCGTTCGCGTACCGTGAAATCGAGTCTGGCGAAAAGCTGCTGTCGGAGCTTGCTACAGCAAAGGACCACCATGTTGCGCCAGACGTGCGCGACGCCTTCGGTCGTCGCCAAGATGGCCTGACGCTGGGCGTGCCGTCGAGTGAGTCCAGTCGCACGATGTACCAAGTTTCGTGGGTACTGGCCGTTCCGATCGTCGAGGCGCACGTCGCCAACGCCAAGTCCAAGATTGCAGCGCTCTGTAAGAAGGCGCTGGCTGAGATGGAGGTTGCAGCGTGAAGCACCTCGTCTCCGACGCCGCCGCCGCGCAGGACTCAACCGCGAACCCTTGGATCGAGTGCGATGGGGCAGGGTGCCCTGTCTCGGATTGCGCACGCGTCCATGTGCAGTTCCGGTACGATCCAGACCGCGAAACAGCGGAGTTGGTGAACCCCGCCATCGGCGTTCCGGCATACGTCTACGGCGACTGCTGGATCCATCAGGGGGCCAAGTCTGACATCGTCGCTTGCCGGGTGGTCGCGTAATGGCCTTGCCCGCTCGAATCCCGAAGAAGGCCAAGCGCGCTAGCCGCTGGATGTCGAAGCGTCACCGGACGTTCGTCGCCGGATTTGCCTGCTGCAAATGCGGTTCGATGAAGTCGGTTGAGGCCGCGCACGTCCGCATCGGGTCCAATACGGGCATGGGGCAGAAGCCGGATGACTGGCGCACCGTGAGTCTATGTGCGGCTTGCCACAGGGGGCCGCGCGCCGACGCGCAGCACTCCATGGGCGAGCGATCGTTCTGGGCTGGCATCGACTATGAGCGTCTGATCGCCGAGTTCACTCAGGCCAGTCCGGTCAAGTTAGAGATCCTGACGGTGCAGGCTGAGCGCGCGCTGGGCATCGCAGCATGACCGGCCCGACCATGACCTGCGATCCGGACCTCGATTCCGCGATCACCGAGTTCCGCTATGTCGCGCAGCGCCTGCGTACGCTCGACCAGCAGATGCTGACCGCCGCGGTCGACCGCTACAAGCACTTTGCCGCGATCAAGCACGAGCGGGCCGAGCTGTGGGCGAACCTGCGGGGCAAGGCTGAGAAGCTGCAGCTTGTGCCCGAGGACCACCACCTTGGCGCCCGCGCGCTGCTGCTGGTCACCGAGGTCGCGTGGATCCTCCATGCCCGCAACCGCCGCAAGCCGACCCCGGCAATGATCAAGGCGATGGTGCGCGACATGGGCGAGATCGCCGAGCGCGATCGCGTCGAAGCCGAGGCCGACAAGGTCGAGACGGAATTTCGCATGCGGACCCTCGCCGTCCGCGTCTCGGCCGCTGAGGCCGTCACCCGCTACATCGAATTGAGCGCAGCATGACCTATGCCCCACGCCCGCGCCCGATGGGCGAGATCCTCGGCCGCCAACCGGCGCGGATCCTCGTCACCCCGTCGAAGACGCCCAGCGCATGGTATGGCGCGATCCGCGGCGCGGTGAAGACCGGGTTCGGGGATCACAGCATCACGGGAGGCGCGCGGTTCACCGAGCAACAGAACGAGGCGCTGATCAGCCGCGGCATGGATATCCTGACCGCGGAAGCCATGACGGTGCAGCGCAACGCTGGCGACCACGAGATCTGCAACGGCACCGGGCTTCCCGGGGTCTACCAGTTCGAGTGCCCGGTCCTGTCGCGCCGCGCCGATGGCCGCGTCCGCGTCATCGCCCCCAGTGGTGCCGAGAAGCTTGTCGAGGGCGACGGCTGGACTAGCCCGCGCCGCTCGCGCCGAAGGATCACATCGTGAGTTACCTCGATCCGGCTGGCGCGGCCACGCGCGCGCCGCTTCCCCCTGTCCCCGATCTGATGGGCGTCGTCTCCGCGGAGACCCTGATCGACCTGATGATCGCCATCCTCACCCTCGGAGATCGCCCGTGAACTGGACCAACATCATGCACGGTGCCGGCTGGATGAGCCTCTTGGCCATCGCCATCATCGCAGGCGTCATCTTCTTCGAAGACGTCTACCGCCGCTGGCCCCAGATCATGACCGCCCTGCGCGGCAACGATCGGCCCGGCTTCGTGCCCCTCTCCCCGACTGCCTCGGTCCGTCCCCTCCGGACTCGTCATTCCCGGCTGCCCGTCGTCGAGGCCGACGCCCAGCCAACCCATTCCGTGAGCGCCGCATGAAGCCCCTCGCTCGCCGCTTAACCCCTGCGAAAGGCCCCTCCATGGCTGCCGAACCTATGCGCTCCGACGTCCCGCGTACCGACTGGCCCGAGGCTGTCAAAGCCCAGGTCGAGATCTGGCAAGGCGTTGCTGCTGCGGCCTCACATATCGCGCACGCCCGCCGCACGATGTTCCTCGCCTATGTCGCCGAGGGCTTCGCCGAAGCGCAGGCGCTCGAACTCATCAAGACGATGTGATCGGACATGAAGATGCACAGTCAGATCGGCCGCAACTCAGCCGGGCCCCGCGAGAGCCAGCGCGTGCTCGACCAGGCCGAGGTCCTCGGCCGCCGTGACCGCCTCATGCAGCAGCCGCCCTCCGCCGAGCGCAGCGCAGCCCTGACCACCATCCGCGCCCAGCTGCGCAGCATCGATCGGAGAGTTTCACGATGAGCCGTTTCGATTTCGTCGGGCACCGCAATGAGGTGGATCGGATGCAGCGCCGCCTGCGACGCCAGGTGGCGATCGTCCAGTGCCTAGCGGTGCTTATGCTGATCGCCTCGGCCGTAGCGGTCGTCTGGCTGGTGTCCCACCCCGAACAGGTTGGCGCGTTCTTCGGGCACATCGTCGCTGGCTTCGACGCCGAGGTGAATCATGGCTGACAACGCCGACCTCGCTGCCGAGTTCGTCCAGGCGCACCTCGATCGCAGCATCAAGGCAGCACAGGCCGCCCCGTTCGACCCGGGGGTCAAGGGCGACTGCACCAACTGCCCCAACTACAGCCCGCGCCTGATCAACGGCCTTTGCGCTCCCTGCCGTGAACCGAAGAAGGGATATGCCCGATGAATGCGGCAGAGATCAACGCGATCGGCGCGCTGCTGCAGAGCATCCGCCAACCCGACGAGCGGTTCGTGACCGTGTCGCTGACCGCGCACGCGCCGGGCTTCGACACCTTCGAGGGCAGCATCTCGGCGACCGTCGCAGCCGACGGCGACACGGCGACCAGCGAGGCGGTGACGCTCGACTGCGCCCTCAACATGGCCCGCGCGAAGCTGCGCAACCTGGCAGCCGCCCGCGCGAAGGCCGCCGCCGAAGCAAAGGGAAAAGCGGCATGAACATCGATACGACAGACCAGCAAGCGGTGACGGTTGCGCAGGAGATGGACGAAACCACGCCCGGCTTCCTGATCGATTTGGCGTCACGCATTCACGCCAAGGCAACCCCGGCGATGGGGTTCGACGGCTACGACGTTGACCGTCTTATCGAGATCGCCCGTAGCCTCGCCTCTGTATCATCCGCGAGTGCGATCAAGGCATCGGCAGAGGTGTCGCTGATGTACCTGCAAACCGGGTTCATCGAGTGCCCGCAGTGCGGCGAGGAAGTGCCGACCAAGGAACTGGACGCGGCCTACGAACTGGCGACTGTAGTGCAGCCTGCCCCTACGATTGGCGGCACCGTCCGTTCCGAACCTGTACCCGCGACCAATCAGGCGGGAGAGGTGGAGGGTGCGATCCGCATTGCGGTGTGGAACGCGTGTCGTGATCGGGGAATGGGGCAGGACAACGCGACTATGCTGGTCCGCGAGGTATTGGCCCAGCCGGTCCTTACCGCCGCCCTCGCTACCCAGCCCGCAACGTCGCAGGAGGGGGAGCGATTGCGCGAAGAACTGTTTGCCATGACTGCGTGGAAGAACCGCTTAGTGGATGCTTTCGAACGTTCCGAGCAGCGCGTCAGCGAGTTGCTGGCGTGGAAAGCCGAACCTGTACCCGCGACCAATCAGGCGGGAGAGGTGGAGGACGAAGACAAGATCGCTGACATGATTGCGTTCGGCGCGTCTGAAAGCGCGCCTTACCTGTATCCTGAAGTCGATCAGCAACAGGTGCGTGCGGCGTATTGCGAGGGCGCGGCGGATGGCGCGCGTGCCCTGTTGCGATGGCAGTCTGAACGTTCCGCCGCCCTCGCTACCCAGCCCGCAACGTCGCAGGAGGGGGAGCTTGTTCGTCACTGGAATGATGATCGCGGCGTTTACGAATACATCACACGCGCCGCCACCCCGACGCCTCCCACCCTATCGGAGGACTTGCGGGCGAAGGTGTGCCGCATCGAAACCCGCGACGTTCATAACGGCTACGACACACAGGGGAACTACATCTGGGAGGATTACATATCAAAAAGTGAAGTTCTTGCCGCCATCGACGCCGCCCTCGCACAGGAGTCTGCATCATGAGCGGGGCTGTCGAAGGGGTGGCGCTGCTGCCGTGTCGCGCGCCTCAAGCGGATAACTCTTTGCGTCATGGACACGCCCGTCACGGGCAGGAAAGCCTCACGTGGGTCAGTTGGCAGTCTATGCTAGCGCGTTGCCGCTATCTTGACCGGGATACCGCTGCAAAACATATCGGTCGAGGCATCGAGGTTTGCGAGCGATGGCATTGGTTCGATAATTTCCTTGCCGACATGGGAGAGCGCCCGACCGGCATGACATTAGACCGGCACCCCAACAATAATGGGAACTACGAGCCAGGCAATTGTCGATGGGCGACACCAATAGAGCAGGCCCGCAATAGGCGTAACGCTCGGTTGACGTTCGAGACTGCCGTAGAAGTCGCTGTCGCCATGCTCAATGGCGCATCTGCAAAATCCGTCTCCAGCCAATATGGAACCAGCGAAAGCCTGCCGAGGGAGATCCGCGCAGGCCGAACTTGGAAAGATGCACTCGCACGCGCGAAGGAGATCGTCGTTGAGCAATGAACTCAAAAGCTGCCCGTTCTGTGGTGGCGAGGCTGCATGCGATGATGTTGGATCGATGCGAGCGCTTTATACCGTGGGATGCAACAACAAGGCATGTGATGCCGACTGCCATTTTACCGGCTGGGACGGTTACGCCCCGCTAATCACCGCTTGGAACAACCGCACCACACCCCCAGCGCGGTCCTATGCGGATGAAGACGTGGCGCGGATGATCGACCCGTGGGCTTGGGACGAGGCCGAGCGATACCGCGTTCGTGCTGACGAGTGGTTCGCAAAGGGGCGCACTGAACCGGGCGATTGCCTGACGGACGGATACCGCGCGAGGGCCGACGCCATGCAGGCACCGCTGCTCGCCAAAGCAGCCGCCATCCGCCTCTTGTCGCAGGGAGAGAAGGCATGAGCGCGCTTCGTGAAACCTTCGAATACGAAGGGCCGAAATGCCCCTGCTGCGGCCGCCAGTACGTTGCCGACGAGGCGATCTACTACGATGGACAACGCTACCGGGAGGAGACCTGCGACAGCTGTGGGATAACCTTTGATGTGCAGGTTGAGCACAGCACGACTTGGACCTGCACCGAACGCGCCCCGGAGCAACCCGCATGACCTCCGCATCGCGCAGCAAGGGGGAGGATGTGGCCCCTGACTTCGGACGCGTTCCTTCGGAACCGGGCTCTCGTGAACCGAGCCCTACGGTCGAGGCCCTGCCGGGCTTCGATCCCTCGCGCGACCGCGGGATCCGCATTGGCAAAAGCTGGCCCCGGCCAGCCACACCGTGTGATCTAGTCCCGCGGTGGGAAGGCGAGTTCGTCAGCCATGCCGATTGGGTTTCGTTCGCGTCGAAGCGGCTGACGGTCGGCTGGGACAGCAATGGCTATGATCTGCCCGCCATCTGCGTTGATGCGTTCGGCCGGCGTTGTGCAAATGGGCGCGACATGAAGCGCGCTGCTGACGAAAGCGCTTTCCCGGTCCGTTACTTCTGGGATTGCTGGCCGATCAACCGCGATAGCGATGGCAGTGGCGTAGCCAGCGAGACCGGCACGGGCTCGACCGAAGGCAACAGCGCGGCCCCGAAGGGTATCGCCCCAGCCGTTTCGCACCTCACAGATCAGGAAGGAAAGAACCGATGATGAGTCTCGCAGACTTGTCGCGCCACTGGCAGCGGCAAACCGAAAAAGGAAAGGGCATGCGCATTGATGGCGATGCGCTCGACCTGCTGAACGCCAGAGGCATCGGCAAAATCGTCCACCAAATGGCTGCTGAAGAGCAGATGGAAAAATGCAGCAACAGAATCAAGAGCTCTACACCCGCGGCAAATACCGGCTCGCACACGACCGCAAGTCCGACGGATCGCTACGATCCCCCTTCCTCCAGATCGTCTGGTACGACGCCGCAGCGCGACGTAACCGCAGCCGCAGCACGGGCACAGAGGACGTCCAACAGGCGGAAACCGAGCTAGACTCCTTCTACCTGAAGAGGGAGCGCGGCGCGGCCGTATGCGGCAGCTGCGGCCAGCCGCTGCGCGCCGGCGCCCGCCACCTGATCACAGACGCGATCGCCGACTATCTGATCGCCCGCGAGGCGCGCTCGAGCATCTCGTCGCTGCGGCCGCGGCTCGCGCACGTCACCGCGTACCTGCTCGACACCGACCGCCAGGCGACCGCTTGCGAGGACGTCGACGAGGACTGGATTGAGGCTTCCGCGCATGGGCTGCCGAGCAGCCGATCGTCGCCCCAGGTGGAGCGAAGCGCGAGCGGTCGCCCGGGACGATCGAGGCGAGCGTGCGCCAGCTGGCCGCCGTCGTGAACTACGCCTACGGCCGGAAGGATACGCTGTTCCCCGCCGCCTTCACAGCGAAGACGCCGGAACAGGTCAGCCGCACCCCCGGCTATCGTGCCGACCTGAAGACGCTGGCGGCGATGTTCCGCTATTGTGTCAGCCCGGTTAGCGCCGGCGACGCGTTGACAGTGAAGCGCATGCGATCGGACCGCGACCAGCTGCTGCGGTTCCTGCGGATCAGCGTGGCGACATGGGCCCGGCCGGACGCCGCGCATGACGTGTCGACGAGCCGCCTACGTGATCAATGGAATTCCAACGCCCGCGCGCTGAACCTCAACCAAAAGGGCCGCGCGCAAACGAAGAAACACCGCCCCATCGTGCCGATCGGCAACCGCATGGCGGCGATCCTCGATGCCAATGGCCAGGGCTTCTATGTCTCGGTTGCGTCGGTCCGGAAAGCCTTCTTCGCGATGCAGGTCGAGCTCAAGCTGCCGCCGGATCGGGAATCGGGAATGAAGCTGATCCGCCGCAGCATGGCGCACCTCGCGCGGCAGCGGCTGGGCGAACGCGACTGGATAGAGGGCCAGATCATGCTCGGCCACAAGAAGGTCACGACGTCGGACACCTATGCGCCGTTCGATACGGGCTATCTCGCCCGCGCCCTCGAGGTGACCGATGCGATCATCGAGGAAATCGAGAAGCTATGCCCAGGGGCCTTCACTTTCCTCGGCGTTCAAGCTCCCGCTCCACCGCCTCTCGAATGAAGGCGGACCGGTCGGCGTCACCGCGCGCGGCTTCGATGCGCAGGAGGACCGCTGGCGCCCATCGCATCGGCACCATCACGGTCTTTTCGCCTGCGCCGCCGAGTGGCTTTCTACCCATGGGCGGGGCTGTAGCGGGTAAAATTTCCTGTGCCAATTCGTATATACACCCTTGCGGAGTAACGTATATACGTTTAGGTATCGTATATACAGTACGGAGGCAAGCATGTTGACGTTTGATGATCTGGTCGCAGGGCCGCTCTACGAAATCTTCGACGGCGAAGGCGTGAGCATCGGCTGCGGCGAGCGCGACGAGATCAAGGGTTTTGCCGAGGACGGCATCTATGGCCACCCGCTCGACGCGCTCCGCTTCAAGCGGGTCGGCTGAACGCATGGCCCGCACGGCGCCCGCCCCCCGCGCCTATTACAACGAGCACGACCCGTTCGCCGCCGCATGGCTGCGCGAGCTGATCAAGGCGGGGCACATCGCCCCCGGAGACGTAGATGAACGCTCTATCGAAGACGTCTGTCCCGACGAACTGGCCGGATATGTTCAGTGCCATTTCTTTGCGGGAATTGGCGTCTGGAGCCATGCTCTGCGTTTGGCCGGATGGCCGGATCACCGAGCGATATGGACGGGAAGTTGCCCGTGCCAGCCTTTCTCCGCGGCTGGCAAAGGCGCTGGGTTTGATGACGAGCGGCATCTATGGCCTGCGTTCTTCGACCTCATCCAGCAGTGCAATCCGCCAGTCGTCGTTGGAGAGCAGGTTGCGAGCAAAGACGGCCTCGCTTGGCTCGACCTTGTATCAGCTGACGTGGAAGGATCGGGCAGGGCCTTCGCAGCTGCCGATCTGTGCGCTGCGGGCTTCGGTGCGCCGCACATCCGGCAGCGCTCTTTCTGGGTGGCCCACCGCGACCACGCCGAGCGGGGGGGCAGGTGCCGCCGGAAGGGACGAGCGCAACGGGGCAGACACCGGACGGTCGCAAGGTGCAGGTGACGCTGAAGGACGTGGCCGCCTTGACGGGCTGGGGAACGCCGACCGCGGTCAACCGGGAACGGAGCGAGGAGACGTTGGCGAAGTGCGCGGCCTTCAGGCTTCGCAATGCGAACCAGAAGACGGTACCGCTCTACATGGGCGAGGAAGCCCAGTTGGCAAGTTGGCCGACGCCGACCACCCGGGATTGGAAGGACGGCGCGGAGTGTCCGAATGTGCCGATCAACTCGCTGCTCGGCAGGACTGTTTGGTCGGCGTCGGGCACAACGGAGGCCCACCGATTAACGGCTTCTGGTCAGATGCTGATTGGCTCGGATGCCGGGATGGAAAGTGGCGGCCAGTTGAGCCCGGCTATGAGCAGATGGCTGATGGGTCTTCCGGCAGCTTGGGACGAGTGCGCCCTGCGAGTGTCGAAGAAATCGAGGGGGAAGTAGATGCGTGGGCGGTCCGACATAATACCAACGGAGCCGAAGGCGTGCGCCGAGTGTGGGACGCGCTTTCCGAGGAAGCGCTTCGCGAGCGGGAGGTTGGAAGATTTAGCGGCGTACGGTCGCCGGCTGTACTGCTCGCTTTCCTGCGCCAACTCACAGACCAAAGGTGGCGATTCCCGGTCGGCCTCGCACGTCCAGGCACGCAAGGAACTGAAGCCGTCGTGCGAGTCCTGCGGTTCGACCGAGAAGCTGCATGCACACCACTGCGACGAGAACTGGCGGAACAATGCGCCGGGCAATCTCCAGACCCTCTGCGAGAGCTGTCATCGATCGTGGCACATCACGCAGCGGAATGCTGGGGTGACGCCTGCCGGGCGAAAGCCGGGGCCGCATCCTTCCCCTTAGCTCATGGGACTCCCAATCGAGTGGGACGTCTGCGCGGCTATGGTAACGCGATCGTCGGGCCGGTCGCGCAAGGCTTCATCGAAGCCGTGATGGAGGCCGAACGGTAACCTGCGAAATGGAACGAACCGCGCCCAAACCGGCACCGCGCCGCCGCCACACCGGGGCAACACCGGAGGAAGGATTTTCGATTATGGCGAGAAATGGCGGAAAGCCTTGGTGCACCCGACTGGATTCGAACCAGTGGCCTCTGCCTTCGGAGGGCAGCGCTCTATCCAGCTGAGCTACGGGTGCCTGAGGCGTGCGCGTAGCAAAGCCTAGTCGGGTGCGCCAGCCATTTTCTTGGCCGCGCCGATCTTGGCGGCGACCTTGGGCGGCGGGGTCTTGGGCTTGAACGCGCACAGGTCCGCGACGAGGCAGCGCCAGCATTCGGGGGTGCGCGCTTTGCAGACATAGCGGCCGTGCAGGATCAGCCAGTGATGCGCGTGGAGGCGGAAGGGCTGGGGGGTGGCCGCGTCGAGCTTCAGCTCGACCGCGAGCGGGGTCTTGCCGCGCGCGAGGCCGGTGCGGTTGCCGACGCGGAAGATGTGCGTGTCGACCGCGAAGGTCTCCGCGCCGAACGCGACGTTGAGCACGACATTGGCGGTCTTGCGGCCGACGCCGGGCAGGCGTTCGAGCGCGGCGCGGTCGTCGGGACGACGCCGTCATGCTCGTCGACGAGCATCTGCGACAGCGCGATGACGTTCTTGGCCTTGGTGTTGTACAGGCCGATCGTCTTGATGTGCTCCTTCAGCGCGTCGAGCCCGAGCGCGAGCATCGCCTGCGGCGTGTCGGCGATGCGGAACAGCGCGCGCGTCGCCTTGTTGACGCCGATGTCGGTCGCCTGTGCGGACAAGGCGACCGCGACGACGAGCGTGTAGGGATTGACGAATTCGAGCTCGGTCTCGGGATGCGGATCGGCCTCGGCGAGCCGCGCATAGAAGTCGACGACGTCGGCCTTCTTCACTGGCTCACAGCCCCAGCACGTCGCCCATCCGGTAGCGGCCGGCGGGCTGGTCGGCGAGCCAGAGCGCCGCGCGCACCGCACCGCGTGCGAAGATGCTGCGATCGTCGCCGCGGTGGTTGAGCTCGATCCGCTCGCCTTCGCCCGCGAAGATCACGCTGTGGTCGCCGATCACCGACCCGCCGCGCAGCGACGCGAAACCGATCGTCCCCTCGCTGCGTGCGCCGACCAGCCCGGCGCGGCTGTCGACGCGCAGTTCTGCAAGCGTCGAATCGCGCCCGCGCGCGGCGGCCTCGCCCAGCAGCAGCGCGGTGCCCGACGGCGCGTCGACCTTGTGCCGGTGATGCATCTCGACGATCTCGACGTCCCAGTCGGGGCCGAGCCGCGCCGCGGCCTCGCGTACCAGGATGCCGAGCAGCGTGACGCCGAGCGAGGTGTTGCCGGTCTGGAGGATCGCGATGTCGGCAGCCGCCGCGTCGATCAGCGACTGGTGCTGCGGGGTCAGGCCGGTCGTGCCGATGACGAGCGCGGTG
>NZ_JRVI01000153.1:0-5262 GCF_000783375.1 Sphingomonas sp. Ant20 | reverse complement strand
CTGACCCGCGGCACGCGCGCGACACGCCCCCGAGGTCCTCGCCGCGCGCGCCAAGCTGCGCCAGGCCCGGCTCGACCTGTCGCGTGCGGTCGTCCGTGCGCCGATCGACGGCGTGATCTCGCAGCGCAACGTCCAGATCGGCCAGCGGCTCGCGCCCGGCACCGCGGCGATGGTGATCGTGCCGGTCGACCAGCTCTATGTCGACGCCAACTACAAGGAGGGCCAGTTGCAGCATGTTCGCGTCGGCCAGCATGCGACGCTGATCTCCGACCTGCATGGCGACGACGTCGTCTATCACGGCCGCGTCGTCGGGCTCGCCGGCGGGACCGGCGCGTCGTCCGCGCTGATCCCCGCGCAGAACGCGACCGGCAACTGGATCAAGGTGGTCCAGCGTCTGCCGGTACGCATCGCGCTCGACCCCAAGGAACTGCGCGATCATCCGTTGCGCGTCGGGCTGTCGATGGACGCCGAGATCGACATCTCGGGCGATCGCTAGGAACGGATCGATGGCCGCCGACACGTCCGCGCCGGTGCTGACCGGCCCGCGCCTCATCCTTGCGGGCTTCGTGCTGGCGCTGACCAACTTCATGGTGGTGCTCGACACGACCATCGCCAATGTGTCGGTGCCGCATATCTCGGGCGGGCTCGGCGTGTCGCCGACTCAGGGGACCTGGGTCGTCACCTCCTATTCGGTCGCCGAGGCGATCTGCGTGCCGCTGACCGGGTGGCTGGTCCGGCGGTTCGGGACGATCCGCGTCTTCATGGCGGCGATGATCGGCTTTGCGGTCTTCTCCGCCTTGTGCGGCCTCGCCTCGTCGCTCGGCGCGATGGTCGCGTTCCGGATCGGGCAGGGCTTTTGCGGCGGCCCGCTGATGCCGCTGACGCAGACGCTGCTGCTGACCATCTTTCCCCCGCAGAAGCGCGCGGCGGCGATGGGCGCCTGGGCGATGACGACGGTCACCGCGCCGATCCTCGGGCCGATCCTGGGCGGGACGATCAGCGACAACTGGTCCTGGCCGTGGATCTTCTACATCAACCTGCCGATCGCGATCTTCTGCATCGTCGGCGTCTTCACGCTGTTGCGCAAGTCGGAGACCAAGACCGAGATCGTGCCGATCGACCGTTTCGGCCTGTTCCTGATGGTCGTGTGGATCGCGGCGTTGCAGATCATGCTCGATCTGGGGCGTGAGCATGACTGGCTGGGGTCGAGCTTCATCGTCGGTTGCGCGATCATCGCGGCGATCGGCTTCGTCACCTTCCTGATCTGGGAGCTGACCGCGGGCAACCCGATCGTCGACCTGCGCGTGTTCCGGCACCGCGGGTTCACCGTCGCGGTGACCGCGCTCGCCTTCAGCTTCGGGACGTTCTTCGCCTCGGTCGTGATCATCCCGCAATGGCTGCAGTCGACGATGGGCTATACCGCGAGCGATGCGGGCTATGTGACCGCGTTCAACGGCGTGCTCGCGGTGATCTTCTCGCCGATCGTCGCCAAGCTGAGCAACAAGGTCGATCCGCGCGCGCTGGTGTGTTTCGGGATCTTCTGGCTCGGGCTGACGTCGGTGCTGCGGACCTTCTGGTTCAGCGGCGCGGATTTCTGGATCCTGGCGGCGCCGCAGCTCGTCCAGGGGCTGGGCATGCCGTTCTTCTTCATCCCGCTGACGATCATCGCGCTGGGTGCGGTCAATCCCGAGGAGACCGCGTCGGCGGCGGGCGTGATGAGCTTCCTGCGCACGCTGGCGGCGGCGATCGGCACCTCGATCGGCAGTACCATGTGGCAGAACAACGCGCAGACGAACCGCGCCGAGCTGACCAACATCCTCAACAATGGCGATCAGGTGATCGCCAACGCGCAGCAGCACGGACTGAGCGCGGAACAGGGGCGCGGGCTGATCGAGCGGGTGGTCGAGCAGGAGAGCTTCGCACTGGCGACGAACCACCTGTTCGCCTTTGCCGCGCTGATCTTCTTCGTGTCCGCCGCGATCATCTGGCTGGCGCCGCGGCCCGCCCGGCCGGTCGACCCCGCCGCTGCGCACTGATCCGGTGGTGAGATGACGGGGGGCACCGCGGCGCCCCCCGCCCGGTCTCAGTATTTCACGCGCAGACGCGTATAGTAGAAGCCGCCGTTGAAGCCGAACGGCCCGCCGTTGCGCGGATAGACCTGGCCGTCCGACGTGCCGCCGGTCAGCGGATAGATCTGCACGGTCGAGGTCGGCTTGAGCCGATCGGGATGCTCGTCGGTGAAGTTCTGCGCGCCGACCGCGACCGTGAAATGCTCGGCGAAGGTGTAGCTGAGCTCCAGATCGGTGACGAACTTGCCGCTGAACACCTGATTCGGCACGCCGTTGGTCTGGCCGTAATCCTGCGCGCTGGTGAACGAGCTGTAGTAATTCTCGCGCACGTTCAGGCTCAGATTGTCGAGCGTCCAGCCGGCGTTGAAGACGACGCGGTGCTTTGGCGCGAGATTCTCCGCGTCGATCAGCTGCGCGGTGCCGACCACCCGGGCATCGAACTCGGTAACCTTGGTGTCGTTGTAGTTATACGCCAGCGAGAAGTTCAGCTCCGCCTCGCTGAACCGCGTGCGGTAGGTGCCGACGACGTCGATGCCCTGGGTGCGCGTCTTGAAGCCGTTGGTGAAATACTGGACCTGGCCGCCGACACCGACCGGCAGCAGCGCCGGCTGCGCGGCAAGGTCCGCCGCGGTGACGATGAAGGGCGAGGTCAGGCCGATCCGGTTGCGCAGGTTGATCCGGTAGCCATCGACCGTGACCGTCATCCCGCGGACCGGTTCGAGGATGAAGCCGAGTCCGTAATTGGTCGATTTTTCCGGGGTCAGGTTGCTCGCGCCATAATATTGCGCGACCGCAGTGTTGGTCGGGTAGGTGCCCGCCTGGAACGCGACGCCGTTGTTGAACGAGGTCGTGACGATCGAGACGTTCGACTGGCCCGGCGACGGTGCGTGGAAGCCCGTGCCGAAGCTGCCGCGGACCGAGAAGGCGTCGGCGAACTTGTACAGCGCGTTCACCTTGCCGACCCAGGCATCGCCGAATGTGTTGTAATGTTCGTACCGGCCCGCCGCGCCGACCGTCAGCGCGTCGGTCAGATCGGTTTCGAGCCCGACATAGGCGGCATAGGCCTTCTGGCTGAACTTGCCTGCGGTGGCGGGGCTGGTGCCCGCATAGCCGCTCGCGCCGACGCCCTGCGCCGCGGTCGTGCCGGAGGCGACGTACACGCCCGGCGCGGTCTGGGTGAAGAGCTGTTGCGCGATCGCATAGGGTCCCGCGGCATAGGATTGCGTGTCGCCCGCGGTCTGTTCGTAGGTTTCCTTGCGGAACTCCCCGCCCGCCGAGATGGTCAGCGGTGCGGCGAGACCGAGGTCGGCGGCATAGGTGAAGTCGGCGTTGAAGTTGGTTTCCTTCTGGATCAGGTCGCCAAAGTCGAAGCTGGTCTGCGTCGCCGGGCCGTAGGAGAAATTGGCCGAGTCATACATCGACAGCGACAGCTTGTTGCGCGCCAGCGTGCCGGACAGGTCATAGCTGAAGGCGCCGGACGTGCCCTTGTAGCCGAGCACCCCGTACACTTCCTGCGTCTTGCCGACGAAGCGCGGCGTGAAGCCGGCGGGGTAGAGCGTGCCGAAGCGGAAGGTGTTGCCGTCGCGAACGAAGCCGCCGCTCGGGCAGGTCGCGTTGCCGGTCGGGCAGGGGGTGAGGAAGAAGGTGTTGTTGAACGCGCCGTTCGCGCCCTGATTGCGGACCACCCCGTTCGTGTCGACCGCGGTGCTCGACACCGAGGCGCGGTAGTTGAAGCTCTGATTGCCCTTGCTCTGCGCATAATTGGCAAAGACGTAGATCTTGCTGCTGTCGGTGACGTTGATCGCCGAGTTGTAGACCGACTTGAAGCCGTGCGAGGGGGAATTGCCCCAGATCTGCACGGGCAGCGGATAATTGGGGAGCTGGTTCGCGAGCGCCGGGAAATTCTGCGCGAAATTGGCGGCCGACGGGCGGGTGCGGCCGCGGCTGGTCTGGCCTTCGTCGACATATTCGCCGGTGACGTTGATGAAGCCCCAGTCGCCCTTCACGCCCGCGTTGCCCGCGATCTGATAGCTTTCGCCGTCGCCCGCATAATATTGGCCGGCGCGACCGACCAGCTCGATCCCCTGATCCTCGCGCAGGCCATAATTGAGCACGCCGGCGATCGCGTCGGAGCCATATTGCGCGGTCGCGCCCTCGCGCAGCACCTGCAGATTGCCGATCGCGAGCGACGGGATCGCCGAGATGTCGGGCCCCTGCGCACCGCGGCCGAGCCCGGTGTCGCTGCCGCCATAGACCTGGACGAGCGCCGAGCGATTATAGCGTTTGCCGTTGATCATCACGAGCACCTGATCGCCCGACAGGCCGCGCAGCGACGGCGAGCGGACGAAGGTCGAGGCGTCGGAGATCGAATTCTGCCCGGCGTAGAAGGACGGCACGATATTCTTGAGCGCGTCGATCATGTTGGCGGCGGGCTGCGACGTCAGTTCGGCCGAACTGATCACGTCGACCGGCGACGGCGACGTGGCGAGCGTGCGATCGGTGCGGCGCGTGCCCAGCACGACGATGTCGTTCGACGGCTCGGGGGTCGCGCTGGCGGCGTCGGGTACGCTTTCCTGCACGGCGCTGGCCGGTACGGGTGTGGGCGCGGCGCCATCCTGTCCGCTGCCGGGCGTCGCTGCGAAGGCGGCGGACCCGGCAAGAAGTGCGACCGCCAGTGCGACGGTCGAGGTCGTGTATCTGATCATCCTAAGCCCCCTTTGAAAAGTGGCTCTCAGGATCCTCCCCCATCATCGCCGTTCCAGACCGCCGATTCCCCTTGGCGCGCTGCGGAAATTGCCCTGTCACACGCAAGGACGGCCGCCTGTCCGGCTTCGTCTCTGACCTGTCTTGGCAACAAACGGCCATAGCGGTCCCGTCTTTGCAACCGAAAATACGCACGACTTTCATATGGACGTCATAATGTTGCAGAATTGACGCAATCGATTGTCCCGGTTCCAGCCAGACAAGGGGCGGCGGACGTGGTGGGCCGGGCAGCGCCACCGGGGCCAAAGCCGGGTCGCGGCGGATCGGCGGCGTGCGACCGGCGGAACCCGAAACGCGGCAGACGCGGCAGCTTTCGGGTTCCGCGCAGCGCTCAGCGCGCTAAGCAGCGGACAAGGGGAACTTATCGTGTCAATTTCAGTGTCTCATCGCCTCGCCGGGATCCTTGCCGCGGTCACCAGCTGGCGCCTGC
>NZ_JRVI01000152.1:0-2336 GCF_000783375.1 Sphingomonas sp. Ant20 | reverse complement strand
GCACCGACAGCCTCAACAAGCGCTCACAGGCCGCGATCGAGCGGCTCGGCGCGAAACGCGACGGCGTGTTGCGCGGCACCAGGTGATGGCGGACGCCGCTTGCGCGACACCATCGTCTACAGCATCCTTCGCCACGAATGGCCGGGTGTCCGTCAGAACCTGACCTATCTGCTCGCCCGACACGAGGACCGCGCATGACCATCACCGACTTCACCGTGAAGGCCGCCAACGGCACCCCCGCGTCGCTCGCGGCCTATGCCGGCAAGGTGCTGCTGATCGTCAACACCGCCTCCAAATGCGGCTTCACCCCGCAATATGAGGGGCTCGAGGCGCTCCACCGCGACTATGCCGATCGCGGGTTCGAGGTTCTGGCCTTCCCCTGCAACCAGTTCGGCGCACAGGAACCCGGCGACGCGGCAGAGATCGCGAACTTCTGCACGCTCACCTACGACGTGACCTTCCCCTCTTTGCGAAAGTCGACGTCAACGGCGGCGAGGCGGACCCGCTGTTCGACCGCCTGAAATCGGACGCCCCCGGCGTGCTCGGCTCGAAGGCGATCAAATGGAACTTCACCAAGTTCCTGATCGACCGCGCGGGCAAGGTCGTCGACCGCTACGCCCCCACCACCAAACCCGCCGACCTCCGCACCGACATCGAAAACCTGCTCTAGCGCGCCCTTACTACCACCCCCGGCGAAGGCCGGGGCCCAGTTGGAAAGGCCACAGTAACGAAGCGCAGACCTCGGTCAGCAACGTCCCCCAACTGGACCCCCGGCCTCCGCCGGGGAGGTGCTATATTCGTGGCGTGGCGCGAGACGGCGACATCTGCGCGCCGACCCGCCCCCTGTTCCCCAACCCCAACCGACGCTAAGGCCCGCCGCACGGCGAAACCCGGATCACGAAAGACCTGTCATGACCAGCATCCCGATAAAGCGCGCACTCCTGTCCGTCTCCGACAAGACCGGGATCGTCGATCTCGGCACCGCGCTTGCGAGCCACGGTGTGGAACTGGTGTCGACCGGCGGTACCGCCACCGCGCTGCGGGCGGCAGGCCTCACGGTGCGCGACGTGTCGGAGCTGACCGGCTTTCCCGAGATGATGGATGGCCGCGTCAAGACGCTGCACCCGATGGTGCATGGTGGCCTCCTCGCGGTGCGCGACGATGTGGGGCATGCCGCGTCGATGGAGGAGCACCAGATCGGCGCGATCGACCTCGTGATCGTCAATCTCTACCCGTTCGAGGCGACCGTCGCGAAGGGTGCGGACCGCGACACGGTGATCGAGAATATCGACATCGGCGGCCCCAGCATGGTGCGCTCGGCCGCCAAGAACCACGCCTATGTCGCGATCGTCACCGATCCCGCAGACTATGCGCTGGTTGCGGGCGGCAGCACGACGCTCGACGACCGCAAGCGCCTCGCCGCCAAGGCATTCGCGACCACGGCCGCCTATGACTCGGCGATCGCGACCTGGTTCGGCACGGTCGACCAGGGCGAGCAGTTTCCGGCCACGCTGCCGATCACGCTCAAGCGCGGCGATGCGCTCCGCTATGGTGAGAACCCGCACCAGTCGGCGGCCTTCTACACCGCGACCGATGGTGTCCGCGGCATCGGCCAGGCGCGTCAGGTGCAGGGCAAGGCGCTGAGCTACAACAATCTTAACGACGCGGACGCTGCGCTCGAGCTCGTCGCCGAGTTCCGCGATGCCGCCCCCTCGGTCGTCATCGTCAAGCACGCCAATCCGTGCGGCGTCGCGACCGCCGCGACGCTCGAGGAGGCCTATGCCGCGGCGTTCGCCTGCGACACCGTGTCGGCGTTCGGCGGGATCATCGCAGTCAACCGCCGCCTCGATGTCGAGACCGCGCGCGCGATCACCGGCATCTTCACCGAAGTCGTCGTCGCACCCGATGCCGACGAGGAGGCGATCGCGCTGTTCGCCGCGAAGAAGAACCTGCGTCTGCTTTTGACCGGCGACCTGCCCGATGCGGCGCGCGCCGGGCTCACCGCCAAGTCGATCGCGGGCGGCTGGCTCGTACAGGGGCGCGACAACGGCACGCCCGGCGAGTTGCAGGTGGTGACGAGGCGCCAGCCCACGCCGCAGGAACTCGCCGACTGCCGCTTCGCCTGGACCGTCGCCAAGCACACCAAGTCGAACGCGATCGTCTATGCCAAGGACGGCAGCACGGCAGGCATCGGTGCGGGGCAGATGAATCGCCTCGAATCCGCGCGCATCGCCGCGTGGAAGGCCAAGGATGCGGCGGACAAGGCGGGCTGGGCGACGCCGCGGACGATCGGCTCGGCGGTTGCCTCCGACGCGTTCTTCCCGTTTGCCGACGGG